>WGDE01000013.1 GCA_015493385.1 Phycisphaerae bacterium | reverse complement strand
AACCTGCGGCTGGATCACCTCCTTTCTAGGGATAACTAGAACTTGGAAATATATCATTTCCTCGATTAGTCAGTCACTTTCGTGATATTCGGATACTCTGTTCTTGAAATTTAAGCCTTACTGGTCTTCGGACTGGTAAGGCTTTTTTTTGTCTAAAAATATCTAGACAGAAACATTTAACGCTATAGAACCCTATTAGAGTTTGAAACTCTAACATGGCAAGCGTAATAGACGCAGACGACGCAAACGAAACGGAATAAAACCACTTATTTTATTTTTTAGAGCCCCAAAATATATTCAACGGTTCTAATTGTTTTAACCGCCCCAATAATATTACCCAACATTTTAGAATAGTTTTTTTTCTACGATCGTATCATTTGATCCAACCGTAAGAGTTCTTCCCTCGTGGTTACCCTTTTTTAATATCAATATCTTGCCTCTATGCTTTTAATAAAATAAAGCCCTAGCCTTCAGCTGCGTCCTTTGCGTCTTCTGTTGCGTTAAAGCAGTTGAAGTTGCAGTTATTAAATATCTGTCTCATTAGGATTAAAGCATTTAAGGTTTTTGTAGTTTTTTCATCTGTGCCATCTGTGTTTATCAGTGGTTAGATTCTGTAATTTATAACGATTAAAGTGGATGTAATTGTAGGAAGAGAGCTATTTTCTTAAAAAAGTATTTTTTTTTTATCACCATCGATTTCTCATTTCGAAATTAAATCGTATTTTTTAATTGGGTTTGCGATGTGTAAACTCTTTTGAGTGTCTATTAAGATAGATTTTCAAAAAAGCAAATTTTTAGTTTAGAGAGGATTGGTAAATGAAAATAGGTTTATTTAAAGCGTTAGTGGTAACAATTATCTTAGTTTCGCTAAGTAGTGCCGGTGCTTCTTACATTGAAACCTTTGACAATGGAACTCAAAATTGGGACTATGGCTACGGTAGAAACTGGTCGTTGGGAACAACCAACTGGGAATCTTCCGGTGGTAATGATGGGGCATATATTAGTGGCGCAGCAAATGATTTATATGCAGCTTGGACATATGACACCGCAATATATGGAGATATGACTGGAACAAACCTCTCTATCGATACGATGATTACTGATGGTGCCAGAGGCAATGCTCAGTTCTATGTAGGTCGCGGCGGTTCATATTATGTCTCTAATTCTTGGGATATTAGCCTTGATACTAGCTGGACAACGCATCAGGTAGCATTGGATTCTGCTAATTTTTCGCAGTGGGCGTCAGGTAATTCTTCGTCTCTAGCGTATGTTCTCTCAGCTCCAGATGATATCGGCATTTTCTTTGGTGGTGCGGTTTCTAGCGGAGCGGGTAATTTCCAAATAGATAATTTTGGTACCGTCCCATCAACTGGTGCAGTCCCTGAACCAGCGACCCTAGCACTTCTAGGTATTGGTGGTTTCCTACTGCGTAAACGCAAAGAAGCATAAGCTATCTCCAATATAAACTCTTAAAAGGGGTGTCGTTTTTAACGGCGCCCCTTTTTTATGCTCTCAATTAAAGCAAAAAGCAGTTAAAAGTTTTTTTTAAATTTGCACCTCAAGTGTTATTCAACGCGGACCAACAATTCTAAACCCCATCGCTCATCCATGTCCTTCATGCCCTTCATTGTAAAAAAAACACTAACCACAAAAGCTTATAGCTCTTTTTCCTTGAAGCAAGCCGATTTACTGGGTAATATGTCAGCTTATTATATCGAAACTGTAATGGAGATGCTATATGCGTGGTTTTAGTAAGTTTATTGTTCTTGCGTCTGTTTCTATTGCAACCATTATGTCAATGGTTGGTTGTAGTGATAATCCCAAGTCTAAGGCGGCCAAAAAGGCTAATGAAGTGACTAATGAGGCTGTTCGGAGCGTTGAGGTTTGCAGGTACGAGACTGGTGTTGATTATGATGCTGCCTATAAAAAGGTAGAATCGGCAATGAAATCTGCCAAGCGTGCAGGCGGAGATGCTGATTCGGTCTATCTTGTAGCGGGGCAGATTTCTCTTGCACAGGGAGATAAAAGTTTAGCTAATATTAGTGACTTTGAGAATGCAGTAATAGAGAAGCTCAAGTCTGTCGGTAAAGAACTCCTTAACTATGTTTCGCTTGAGAATAGACACGAAACATATTCTATGCTTGATCAGGCGTCTGTTTCTGAAGCTGATGCGCTTGAGTCTGTTATTTCTGGTAGTGATAAATTGGAGGGCATCAATGCAAAGCTCTCCAATGCAGATAAAGAGTTGAATGAGCTTAAATCTCAGCTTGAAAACTACCAACAAAAGGCTAAAGAGGCGCAGGATAAAGCTCAGAGTATTCAGTACGAGGCGGATAAGCTTTTGCGCAAGGCTGAACTTTTGAGTGGAGATGAGAGACTTGCGTTAGAAAAACAAGCTTACGATATGATCAAGGGAAAAGAAGCTACACTTGGCAAGATACATTATTCTGCAGATGTTCAAAAGAATTTAGATCTTGCAGAGATGGTTCAAGGTCGTATTGATATACTCAAAGCACTTATCGAAAAACTCAGACAGGACGAGGCTAAAGTAGCGAAACGTATTAGTATTCTATCGGATAACGATAGAAAGACTGAAGCTGTTAAAGACCTTGCAGCATTGGAGTCAGATATGTCTGATCTTAAGGCTAAGATCGGCTCAACTCTTGACGATGTATCAGTTGCGTTAGAAGCGTATGAGGATCAGTTTAAAGCATCTATTGACGCTTATGTTGCCGCCCAGAGTGATTATTTGAAAGTTCGCAGTAGGAATGTCAGGAATCTCGCTAGGGTTAGCTCTGCGGAGGTTGGTTCGCAACTTGCTCAAGCTTATTCTGGTAGTGTGTTGTTTTATTCGCGTCTAGAGAATTATCTGCAGAGTTATATTTCTGTTGATTCAGAGGTTGCAGCTAGTCGTATTGAAGAGCTCGCTCACAGCACGACTGCAAAACTAGAACAGGCACGTAACGACATGCTAAGTACTTACGATAAAACACTTGAGTCTTTTGAACAGGTAATATCTTCTGGGGCAGATAATGGGCTCAAAGTTAGAGCAGTGAGAGAATTTTTAATCTTATCTTCTCAGAGACTACGCCTTGCGCAGGAGGCTAGAGATCAAGAGCTGTTTGACTCATTGATTAAGAAAATACAAGAGTATAAAAATATTGCAATTGAGGCAGATCCATACTTTTCAAAGTCTCTCCCAGCAAAGCTTCTCTCTAGCTATGGTATTGAATTTAAGACTAAGGAAGAAAAGCTACAAGAGAAATACGCAGCACTTAGAGAAGAATTTACTAATGTTGGAGAGCTCGACGAAGCAAAAAGAAAAGAGACTCTTATATCTTTAATTGATGAGCTTTATAAACTTGATAGACCAAAGAATGCGAAGATATTTGATGATCTCGTAAAGTATATTCTTGTCACATACAAAGATGAACTTGTTTCGATTAAGACTGCAAATCCGGAAATGGCGTCTTTGGAGATATTTGGTGATAGCCTTGAAGTTCAAGAAGCTCCGCAAGAAGGGGAGTACGATACAAATTCTGATATGTTTGGTGAGCCAAACGACAACTAGACCTTGCGATATGAATGATGGTTTTCATCATTTTGATTTATATAGTTTATAACATTTAGACATCCTTGCAGTAACAAATACTTGGCAAGGATGTCTTCTTTTTCTTAATGGAGATTTACATGCTACTATCTAGTCTATCTTTAGATATGCACCATCTCAATATGGTCTTGACTCTTGGTATTGTTATCTTT
>WGDE01000012.1 GCA_015493385.1 Phycisphaerae bacterium | reverse complement strand
TTTTAAGAGTTTGCGTTGCAGATCCATATCTTCAAGGATGCTACCACCAAGCTTGACTACAACGATCTTGTTCTTAAAACGCCGAATGTACTCCATCGCTTCGATTAGAGCCTTAGCTTTTTTTATTGCTACTTCCAACTTAAATGCTCTCCCAAAAGAGGCTTACTAGCTGTTTGCCTCAAGTTTTTATATTTTTAGCAAAGAGAAAAAGTACCATTTTTTGGCATAAAATCAAGGTAAAAAAAGAGTTGTAAGGTAAATGAGCGGCTTAAATCATGGGAGTGTGAGTGGTTTGCTAAGGATAAGTTTTTGTGGAATTTTGCTGTTTTGCCGCTTTTTGCGCATAAAAAATGCTGCAGCAGGGACTTGAACCCCGAACCGCCGGTTTACAAAACCGGTGCTCTACCAATTGAGCTACTGCAGCTTCTGATGCAAAAAAAACTGTTTTTTCGCAAGAGATTTGGCATTATAGCGAGAAAAAACTTTCAATCAAGTCTAAAATGCTCAAAAAATACGGTAAAATATGGCAAAATTAAAGGGTGCCCTTAAATTTTAACTTAGTGCATTCCTCTAGCTTTTTTAATCGAATCGTAAGCTTTGTTAATTTTCACCATTTCATTGTTTGCGTATTTCATAAATTCCTCGGGTAATCCCTTGGAAACTAATTTGTCTGGATGATATTCTAAGCTCTTTTCTCTGTGCTTCTTTTTGATTTCTTGATCGCTCATATTTGCGTTGCAGCCGAGAATTTTGTACATTTCGTCAATATCATCCACTTGGCCCATCATTCGGTTTACCGTTCCAGATGGTAATCTAAGGGCTTTTTCTGCCCGAAGTAGTATATCCTTCTCTGCTGGGTCTAAAACGCCATCAGCCATAGCCACGTGGCCAAGGGCACTTAGCAGAGTTGTACCCATTGCTTGGTTGTAGCCTGGTAACGAGATGAGCTGCTCTATAAAAGACTCGAGAGGGGTTGAGTCTTCTTTTGCGGCGTTGAAGATATTTATCGCCATATGCTTGCCTTGAGCGTTTAGTCCGAGCTGCTTTTCAAAGATTTCTTCAATTACCTTAATCTCTTTCTCGCATATTCTACCGTCTGCCTTTGCCATTTTTGCCAAGCAGGATATGAAGTTGACGAAAAAGATTGTTTGCGCTCTTTGCTGGTCTGAAAAGGTTTGCGCGTGTCCTGAATCGAATAGCTTGTGACCAATTACCGTGCCCAAAATCGCCCCGACTGGTCCGCCAACAAGAGCGCCAATGCCGCCTAGAAATAGTTTGCCGAATATCGCCATTTGTATTTTCCCGTATTATAATTTGAATTAAAAGGTCCATGATACTTGTTTACTTTTGTTTTATCAATAAATGACACTGGAAAATAAATAGTAGCTACTGTTTAATATGCTTCTGATTGTCATCTACTAAAGAAATGGAATGAAATGAAATTAAGTGAGTCAAAAGCAAAATTAGCTTGGAAATATTTCTACGACCTCTCTGCGCAACCTCGCGAGAGTAAGCATGAAGAAAAAGCTCTTGAGTGGCTAAAGGGGTGGGCAAGAGATAATGATCTAAAATTCTCTCAAGACTCTACGGGCAACATATTAGTAGAGGTTGCTCCAAGTGATGGTTTTGAGAATGAGCCGAGTGTTTGCCTGCAGGCGCATGTCGATATGGTGTGCGAGAAAACTCCCCAAAGCAATCACGATTTTCGCAGCGATCCATTGGAATTGCGTGAAGTTGACGGCTGGGTAATGGCAACAGACACAACGCTCGGCGCAGATAACGGTATGGGTATCGCCTTAGCTTTGGCAGCGGCAACCGATAGCGAATGCTCTCACCCTAAACTTGAGCTGCTCTTTACAGTTGATGAGGAGACAGGTCTCACAGGCGCCAATGGTATTGAACCAGACTTCTTTAAATCAAAACAGCTAATCAATCTTGATAGTGAAGATGATTATTTAATTATTGGCTGCGCTGGTGGTCAGGAATGCGAGTTGTATCTAGAGACTCATTGGCAATCGATAGAGGGGGATTACTCTACTTTTGAGATTACTATCTCTGGATTGAAGGGTGGCCACTCTGGTACAGACATTAATAGCAAAAGAGCCAATGCTATTAAGATGCTCGCCAAAACTTTGAGGGCTTTAAATGATGTTGGTGTGAAATTTTCACTTAGCACGATAAATGGCGGTTCGGCTAGAAATGCAATAGCTAGAGATGCGCAAGCATTGGTTGTAATAGAAAATTCTTCTGTAGATCTTGCAAAAGAAGTGGTTGGAAAAGTTAATATCGATTTTAGTAATGAGTTTGCATCTAACGAGAAGAATGTGCAGGTTGAATTAATCTCCAAAGAATGTAGCGAATTGAAAGTTATAAGCAATAAAGATTACCAAAAGATAATAGAAACTCTTCTAGCGATTCCTCATGGCGCAACCCAGTTTTGCAGTGATTTTGATGGTGTAGTGCAAACCAGTAACAACCTTGCGATTGTTAAGACAGATCTCGATGGAGATACTATTGGAATTCACACTCTTCAGCGCAGCTGTTGTATGAAAGAGTTAAATAAACTTAGCGAGCTTATCGCATCTATTGGAAAACTCGTAGGGGCTAGAGTGGATATCTTGGGGCGATACCCAAGTTGGCAACCAAGTAAGAAATCTGCGTTGCTCAAAAAATGTAAAGAGGTGTACAGAGATTTACATGGCAAAGATGTGCAAGTTAATATTATACATGCTGGTTTAGAATGTGGGTTGATTGGTGATAAGTTTGATGAGCTTGATATGATTTCATTTGGTCCGATTATTCATAATGCGCATTCGCCTCAAGAAAAGCTCAGTATTAAAAGCGTAGAAGATAATTGGCAGTTTTTAAAGAATTTATTGAGGTCTAGAAAATAATATGGGGTTGTATTTTAAATCACTATGTAGTAGCAGCAAGGCAAACTGTGTTGCTCTTTGGACAGATAACACCTGCATATTATTCGATGCAGGATTCACATCTATGCGTAAGATGAAAAATGAAATCAGTGCGCATCTAGGTTCTACTGACCGCGTTGACGCTGTCTTGGTCTCGCATGTCCACGCCGATCACATAAGCCATTATCCTTTGAAGGTTATAGAGAATCTTTCGTACGAATTGTATATTAGTGAAGCTAATGTTGATTTACTAAAACAACGCTTTTTCCGGAGGCATGGTTTTAATAATCTAAAACTCAATGCATTTGGCAGAGAGCCGTTTGTTGTTGGAGATTTTAGAGTTGAACCGTTTGAGATTGAACATAATCCGGCTTTTAGAACGTTTGGGTTTTCTCTGATATGCGACACTGATAGCGGGGAGAAGAAAGTGACGCTAGCAACAGATTTGTGCGAGACCGATTCCTGTAAGAAATATTTCGTTGACAGTGATTTCATTTTTCTTGAATCAAACCACGACCTCGAAATGCTTGCGCAGGACCCTAACCCAAACAGTGATTATCACCTTAACAATCCAGACTCGGCAAGATTTCTATGCGATGTTGTTGCTTCTAGTGAAAACAAGCCTAAACATGTTGTGCTGGGCCACCTTAGCGAAAAACGCAATCTTCCAAATATAGCGCTGCGCGAAGTTCGTGATGCATTCGTTAGGGCGGGGGAGATGTTAGACTTTGACCTTCGCGCAGCCGAGCCTCGCGGGAATTCACCTGTAATAAAAATTGCCTAATTAGATTAAGAGTTTCTATGTTATTTTTTCTCTTACAAGTTTTTCTGATTTCTTTTGGTGGTGCAATATCGCCAGGTGCTGTTACTGCTGCTTGTATCGCTCAAGGTAGCAATAGGTCTAATGCTGGGGCTCTAATTGCAGTAGGTCATGGAATGATAGAGCTTCCTTTGGTTATCTTGCTTACTTTTGGAGTTAGCTCTTTCTTTGAGACTGCGATATTTCAAGTTGTCACAGGTACTCTTGGAGGGTCAGTTCTTTTATGGCTTGGAATTGTTATGGTTAGAAAGCCAAGTGATTATGTTTCAGCTTCCAAAGAGGGGCAGGGGCTTGGTCCAATTAAAACAGGAATTGTTCTTTCGCTTAGCAATCCATACTTTTTTCTGTGGTGGGCAACTATTGGGCTTGGTCTTTTGAGTGAATCTAAAATTTTTGGGATATATGCTTTCCCTTTATTTTTTCTAGTTCACTGGTTGTGTGATTTGACTTGGCTCTCGCTACTATCAAAGTTAAGTTTTGCAGGTCGCAAGATTATGAAAGAGAACAATCTTCACTGGTTAATGCGCAGCTGTGGAATCTTAATGGCAATTTTTGGTCTTCGTTTTCTCGTTGGAGCAGTGTTGAGAATTCTTTAGATTTGTTAGTGCAAATCTAGATTGTTTGTTATTCCGTCGCGATTTGTGTCGGTGTTCGCGCAGTTCCAATCTAGTGCGCCACAATCGTTTAACCATTCATATGCGAGCTCAATAACATCCAAAACGTCTACTACGCAGTCTCGGTTAAAATCGCATGCTGGATATGGCATCAGAGCAGAGCCGCAGTTTGCTGAGTAGTTTGGATCGTTTACTCCAGATAGTGGTGGTAACTGATAGGCTGGGTCAACATCGAAGCCAAGTGTGCCGCGATCTGTATCAAGCACTATATGTTCGAATGGAGTCGCAGCTATCTGGTAGCTTGATATTTCCATAGTTGCGCAAAGAAAGTTTGATCCAAATACTCCATCAAGCGTGACAGTCTGGTTTGTATCCCAATCATAATATGCTACATCATGCACAGCTATGCGGGCATTTTTGAATACTAAGTCGTAGCCTGATATAGTTGGAATCTCTAGTGAGTCTACAATAAAACCGGGTATATTAACCGTCCCTCCAACACCGCCGACCTGCGCGGTAAATGCAGGAGTTACTATCGGCTCGCCATCGGAATCGACAAGCCCAAGCTCAATTCCAGCCTGTGTTGAGATTAGGCTAAGAGTTGCCCCCGTGTCAAATAACCATGTTCCACTCGTAGAGTTTGCTCCTAGCTCAATTGTGATATTATCTATCACTGGATTGTATGCCAAGACTGGAAACGGCGCAACTGTCTCTGGATTATTTGTTGTGGTGTACCTCTTAAACCTGAGAGGGATTTCAAAATCAACAGCAGGTATATCATTGCTGTCTGAGTCGACAATCTCTGCGGTGAAATCTTCAAGGTTATTGGTCAAGCCTGAATTGAATATGACAGTCTTAGATGCCATTACAGGAATACCCATCAAGTCTATCTGACCAGTAAGTGGACTTGCATATTCACGACTAACCTGCATATGCCATGGCCCATAATTTTCGTAATTATTGGGATTCTCCTCTGAGTATGGAGCGATTCCAAGGTAGAGGCTCTCTGAAATATCGAAATACTCATTGCCGCCAACACCGGCATCTACATATACGCCGTTTTCATCAAGAGCTATTCCCATAGCCTCTGCAGTTTCTTTTGCGAGTAGGATTCCTGATGCGCCAGTGTCTAGGTAGCCGTATTGACTGACAAACTCACCATCGTACTCTAGCGGTGCGCAGGTTGGGCAACGGCGAAATAGAAAGCTAACTTTAGGGATATCCATTGCCGCCTCATACATATTCTCAAACTCAATTATTTGCGCATGAGATGCCACTGTGATTGTCGCAATAGCAATTGCAACAATTATAAAGAACCTGTTGATACTGCGGGTTATTTCCACTAAACTCTCCAAAGTAAATTAATTTAACAATAATTTATCGGCATTAAACCCCTAGTATTATACTAGAAAAGGGCCTTAAAGTTCGAATTTGCCCGATATATTAATGGTTGGATAGGCAAGGAATTGGATAAGAAATCAACTACAAGAGTTGTTAATCTCGAGAGCGTTGGCCGAGTGTTATTGGTGAAGACCAAACGCGCCAAGCATCTGCGCATACTGATAAGGCCATTTAAGGACGTTAGAGTTACCGTTCCATACAGTGTTAGCTTTGCATTTGCGCAAGAATTCTTATTTGAGCATATTGATTGGCTAAGAGAGCAATATGCAAAAATGAAGGTCTTTGAAGCCCAGCATGTCGAAGAGATTGAGCAAACTGATAAATTCCCTGCAAAACAAGCCAGACAAGAGCTTGTGGCAATGCTTGAATCTCTCGCTAGAATCCATGGATTTGAATATGGAAGGGTTGCAATTCGCCGCCAAAAGACCCGTTGGGGTAGCTGTTCGGGGGTTAATAACATAAATCTCAATGCGCATCTGATAACTCTACCCATTGAGTTGGTTGAATATGTTGTTTTGCATGAGCTTGTGCATACGAGGGTTAAAAATCACAGCAGAGAGTTCTGGAAAGAGATCCATAAATATATGCCAGATGCTAGAGAACGTGACAAACGGCTGCGCAGCTACAGATTGCCTTTGATTTAGATAAGAGATTATTGGCTTTATTGGAAGTAAAGTGGAGCTTGTATAGCCTTGGTTCGTATTTAGAGCTAATTTTCTTTTTGCCTTGATTTATTCTTTCTGTTATTCTACTAGCTTGAATCCGTACGGTTTTAATGCATTTTAATGCATAAATAATAGAATGCAGGCGTTTTTTGGTCTAATGAGAAAGTTATTGAGAATTTAATCTATGAGTGAAAATAATAAAACTAAGAGAGCGTTTCTCTCTGGAAATGAAGCTTTAGCACAGGGCGCATTTGAGGCAGGAATGAAGGTTGCTTGTGCGTATCCTGGAACCCCTTCTACTGAAATTATGGAGGCTATTGCGACTTATCCAGAGATTGATGCGCAATGGTCAGTTAACGAGAAAGTGGCGTTTGAAGTTGCAATGGGTGCTTCTGTCGGCGGAGTTAGAAGTTTGTTCGCCTGTAAGCATGTTGGGCTTAATGTTGCAATGGATCCCTTGATGACGGCTTCTTATACGGGAGTTACTGCGGGGTTTGTTATTGTTGTATGCGACGATCCGGGGATGCATTCATCTCAAAACGAGCAGGATACTAGGTGGGTTGGTCTTTATTCAAAAATGCCGGTTCTTGAACCATCAAATCCGCGTGAGGCAAAAGAGTTCGTTAAAGAAGCGTTTGAGATTAGCGAAAAATTTGATACACCAGTAATCCTTAGAATGGTTACGAGAGTTTCTCACACCAAGCAGGATATGGATCTTGGCGAGCGTATTGTTCCAAAGCAACCACCATTCGAAAAGAATCCAGCCAAGTATGTTATGGTTCCAAAACTAGCATACAAGAAACATATTCTTATTGAAGATAGACTAAACAGACTGCGCGAATTTGCAGAAAACACCAGTCTCAACAGAGTCGAGATGAATGATACTAAATTGGGTATCATTACTTCAAGTATGGCGTATGGCTACATTAAGGAAGCTTATCCAGAAGCGTCTATTCTCAAGCTTGGTTTTAGCTATCCATTCTGTGATGAGAAGATTCGTAAATTCGCAGCGAGCGTTGATGAGTTCGTTATCATTGAAGAGCTTGATCCATTTATTGAAACTCACATAAAAGCGATGGGCATTGATGCTAAAACTAAAGACCCATCATTTATGATTGGTGAGCTTCGTCCAGAACTAATCAAGCCACTTGTTGATGGTGAGAAAAAGATTGAGAAAGAAACCAACGACAGGCCGCCAAGACTATGTCCGGGCTGTCCGCACTTCTTCAGCTTCAACGCGATGAAGAAGCTAGACCTATTTGTCGCCGGCGATATTGGCTGCTACACTCTAGCCTGCTTGCCTCCACTGCAAACGCTACACACAACAATCTGTATGGGAGCTGGCGTAACATTCAACGAAGGGCTGCGCAAAGCAAACCCAGACGCTAAGATTGTTGGAGTTGTTGGAGACTCAACATTTGTCCATTCAGGGATTACAGGCCTTATAAATGCAGTTTACAATAATGCTAAAGGTGTGATTTTCATACTGGACAATTCAATTACTGCAATGACCGGTGGTCAACAAAATCCAGCAACTGGCATGACTATACGCAACGAAAAGACAAAGCAACTCGACCTCAAAGCGATCTGTCTTGCTTGCGGTGTTGATAATGTTGATGTGATAGACCCTGTTAAAGAGAACAAAGAGTTTGAAGCTCTAGTCGAGAAACGTGTTAATCAGGATGCTCTTAGTGTTATTATTGCAAAACATCCATGTAAATTGATTAAAAACTTAGGATAGTTCTAATG
>WGDE01000011.1 GCA_015493385.1 Phycisphaerae bacterium | reverse complement strand
GGCTGGGAATTTCCTCCATATATCAGTGGAGGGCTAGGCACAGCTTGTTACGGACTGACCAAAGCAATGAATGAGCTTGGTTTGGAAGTAACATTTGTGTTGCCAAAATCTCTTGACGGTTGCCACGCTAGCCATGTCAGACTCATTGGTCCATCGCAAATAACAACCTCGGCCAATACATCTAGTAGATTCGAACAACTTAAAAACGTAACATTCAAAACAATCAACTCAAAGCTATCGAGCCCATATGAAACTCTTGAGATGTGTGATAGGAGAATTGAAGAAATAATACAGGCTCAAAAGCCCTGCTACGATAAAGTCCAATCCGCTAAAACCCTAAATGCTCCAAAGAAGCAGGTAACTATCGATTACGGTCATAATCTCATATCGGAAGTGTACAACTACGCAGCATCTGCTCTGGAGATAGCAAAAAATGAGAATTTCGATATCATACATGCACACGATTGGATGACGTATCCAGCGGCGGTTGCAGTGGCGGCCCTTAGCAAAAAACCTTTAGTGGTACATGTCCACTCAACAGAATTTGACCGTAGTGGTGAACATGTTAATCAAGAAGTGTACGATATTGAAAGAATGGGAATGCAAGCCGCAGATAGAATTATTGCGGTTAGCCACCTAACTAAGAATATTATTATGAGCAGATACTCTATCACCGGTTCTAAGGTTGCGGTAGTGTATAATGGCGTTGAGAGCAATTCGCAATCAAAGCCATCTCCGCAAAACACTGGCATAAAGAAAGACGAGAAAATCGTTCTGTTTCTTGGAAGAATAACGATGCAGAAAGGCCCTGAATATTTTCTCCAAGCGGCTAAGAAAGTTTTAGAAGTCGCCCCTGACACAAAATTCGTTATGGCTGGTTCTGGTGATATGATGCGCAAAGTTGTAGAGATGAGCGCAGCTCTTGGAATTGGAGACAAGGTTCTATTTACAGGCTTTCTGCGCGGCAAAGACGTAGAGCGTATATACAAAATGGCAGATCTCTACGTAATGCCTAGCGTATCAGAACCGTTTGGTATCGCACCACTTGAGGCTCTAAACCACGATGTACCCGTCTTGATAAGCAAGCAAAGCGGTGTATCGGAAGTCCTCACCCATGTTTTAAAGGTTGACTTTTGGGATATTGAGTCAATGGCAAATAAGATAATCGCGGTTCTTAGGTACCAACCTTTGCAAATGACGCTGAGAAAACATGGCAATTTTGAAGTGCGCAAGCTAAAATGGATAGATGCTGCTAGAAAATGCAGCAAGGTTTACAACCAAACATTAATGCAAGAAGCAAAGATGCAATCGGAGATAAGTTGATGGCGACAGTATGTTTCTATTTTCAAGTTCACCAACCTTTTAGGCTGCGCGACTACAGCGTGTTCGAGAAAAGAAGCGACTACTTTGACGATAAAAAAAATCGTGAGATATGCCGCAAAGTTGCAAACAAATGCTACTTACCAACAAACCGTACAATCTTAAATATGATAGAGAGGTACAAGGGAGAGTTCAAGGTTTCATACTCAATAACAGGAACCCTACTCGAGCAACTAGATAGATATTGCCCCGAAGTCATCTCTACATTCCACGCATTGGCAAATACGGGCTGCGTAGAATTCATAGGCGAGACGTACTATCACAGCTTAAGCTTTTTATACAGCAGAGAAGAATTTAAAGAACAGGTTGAAAAACACAGCGACATTATTGAGTCTCTCTTTGGTCAGAGGCCTACAACCTTTAGAAATACTGAGTTAATCTACACAAACGAGCTGTGCCAAAAGATTGAAGAGATGGGATGTTTCGACAGTCTTATAACTGAAGGCGCAGACAGAATCCTTCAAGGAAGGAGCCCTAATTTCCTCTATCGTGCACCTAAATGCGAGAGAGTCAAACTGCTTCTGAAAAACTACTCGCTAAGCGACGACATAGCTTTCCGCTTCTCAAATAGAGATTGGGTAGAATTCCCTCTAATGAGTTCTAAATTTGCCCAGTGGATTAATAACATCAACGGAAATGGTAACGTAATTAACTTATTTATGGATTATGAAACATTTGGCGAACATCAATGGGCAGATACCGGAATCTTTGAGTTTCTCTCAGACCTACCAGCCAAGATATTGCAAAACCCTGACAATAATTTCCTAACACCATCAGAGGCGACAAAAACATACGAACCTGTCGATATCATAGACGTCCCAGACGTCATTAGCTGGGCAGACACAGAGAGAGACCTCTCCGCTTGGCTTGGCAACGAAATGCAATCAAGCGCATTGCAAAGTGTCTACAAATTAGAAAAAACCATAAAAAAAGAAGCTAATTCGCATCTAGTAAATGATTGGAGAAAACTGCAGACCTCCGATCATTTCTACTATATGTGCACTAAATTCTTTCAAGATGGCGATGTCCACAAATACTTCAACCCATACGACTCACCATACGATTCATACATAAACTTCATGAATGTACTTAGCAATCTAAAAAATAGATGTGGGCATACTACTTGTTAGTTATTGCAGAATAAGGAATAGCTGTGGCAGTAAAAGATAAATGCAATGATGCGCATTCAATTGAGCTAAGCAGGCATACTCTAGATCAACTGCGCAGCAAAGAATGGCTACTCACAAATTCTCGCGGAAGCTTCGCTAGCAGCACTTTCGCAGGAAATACCCGCAGATATCACAGTCTATTAACTGCATCAACTACACCGCCGGCAAACCGAGTCTTGGCGCTTTCTAATGTTGTAGAAACAATTTCTAGTGGCGACGAAAATATAACGCTGACAAATATAGAGTTTGCCAGAGCCTTTACTGGAGATGGGCATCGATTCTTAAAGTCGTTCACAAAAGATGTTGGAGTCCATTTTGAGTATAATATCAAGCTCGCTAAACTCACCAAAAGCATATATCTTCTCCCTGAAATTGATGCCGTTGCAATTCGTTATAAATTCCGAGAGGTAGTCAAGCCTCTAGAATTTGCAATCTGCCCACTTGTTGGGCTAAGAGATTTTCACTCACTAAACAGCTCACCGCAAGATTGCGAGATATTCTCATCTTGGCAGGATGAAGGGTTAGTCGTCTCTAGTGACAAAATTCACGGCAAGGAACTACTGCTGCGCAGTGAGGATATGTGGTTCGAATCGGGAGAAGACTGGTGGTACGATTTCCATTACTGCCTAGACGCAAAAAGAGGTCAGGATTCTTGCGAAGCCCTATGGACGCCAGGCGTTTTCAAGAGAGAGATTGATTTTGATTGCGAGATTGTTTTCTGGGCGAGCGTTGGAGACGTGTGCAACAGAAAAGAATTATCTACTCTGGATTTAGATATTTCAGTGACAGATTTAAAACTTCGGCAAAAAGAAATGCTCAAAAATTCCCAAGCCTCTGGCGATAAGATTCTTGGGCTTCTAAATATTGCGGCCGAGGAATTTATTATCGAGAGAGAAATTGATAATAAAAAGAGAAAGAGCATATTGGCTGGATACCCTTGGTTTCTCGATTGGGGCAGAGACACTTTTATCTCGCTTCCAGGATTGTTGCTAGAGAGGGGCAAATTTGAAGATGCCTATAGCGTACTCGAGACATTTGCCCAAGCGGTAAGTGAAGGGATGATTCCAAATAGATTCGATGATTTTGGAGGCAAGCCCCACTACAACAGCATCGATGCTTCGCTGTGGTTCATAGATGCTGGATTTAAGTATCACCACCTAACGCGCGACACAAAACGCTTTAAGGCAAACATTCTGCCTTGCATATTAGAGATAATAGATTCGTACAAAAATGGCACAAGGTTTGGAATACATTGCGATAGCGACGGGCTTTTAATGGGAGGCTCGCAAAAAACTCAGCTAACTTGGATGGATGCTAAATGCGACGGAGTAACATTTACTCCAAGATATGGCAAGGCCGTAGAGATTAATGCGCTATGGTACAACGGGCTTTGTTGTTGCAATGAATTTTATTCAAGCTACGACACAAATATCAATGCTCATAAGAAATTCAAAGATATGGCAGATTTAGTAGAAGAGAGCTTTTTGAGCAATTTTTGGGATGAAGGCATTGGCTATTTAGCCGATTGTATATTCCCGGACGGCAGAAAAGATTTTTCAATCAGGCCAAACCAAATCTTCGCTGTTAGCCTGCCGTTCTCTCCTTTGCCAACCCATATTCAGCTTGAGATTGTCAATGTCGTTAAGAATGAGCTATTAACTCCATACGGCCTGCGCAGCCTAGCACAATCAGACAAAAACTACAGGACGTCTTACTCTGGCTCGCAGTTTCAGAGAGATTCAGCGTACCATCAAGGCACTGTATGGGCGTATCTTATTGGGCCATTTATAGAAGCTCTTCTTAGAAGCAACAACTTTTCTACGCAAAGCAAGGTCTGCGCGAAAGAGATTATTGCCCCGCTACTAAAACACTTCCTAGAAGATGGTTGTATCACAAGTGTATCGGAGATATTTGACGCGGATGAACCGCACAAACCTAGAGGCTGCTTTGCGCAGGCTTGGAGTGTAGCAGCCCTATTGCAGGCATACAAACTCACAAGATAATTTTAAACGCACTAGCAATTATTTCGCCGCTAGCATTTTTATTTGTCTATACACGCTCCTGATAATACGAGGCAGAGTAAATCTTAGCGGACTCAGCTCGGCAAAGATAAAATCGTCAACGACAAAATCGTCCATTAAATCGCCAACAATCTCAATATCCTCTAGCTCGATATCGGATAGCCCATTTTCAATCGCACATCTAAGCAGCGGTATCTCGTTAACGTTCAAGCCAATTATATTTGCGCAGACCCTCTCGCAAGCAAACGCATCGCTACTTGCCAAGGTAAAACCCAACTCTCTGGAATCGCCGTTAATCGGCCCCTGTGCCTCCATAGCAATGACCGCATCAATTATATTAATCGTCGGTTTTGTTGTTTGAAAAACACCGAGAAGCAATTTCGAAAACTCGTCTGCGCATCCTCCCCTTCTATAATGCCATATGGCTTTTCGTTTGCCAACCACCGTACCAAACATATTCTTTATGGCGATAGAAACGACCATTTGCTGGTGCGCTTTTAACTTTGGAAGATTTATTACTTTATCCGCGTCAAGAATTATTGAGCTGATTCCCGTTTTTGTGTTGGCAAACGGAACAAGTACATTTCTTGATTTGTTAAGCTGTTTAACTTCTACATTAAGATGTTTTAGCTCATCAAATATCCCAAGCGCCTTCACACAAGTCTGCGCATCTGCCCATGCAGGCGAATCGCACACGATTGGCTTTGCGCCAAAATCAAGCAATATCTTAGCTAGTTCTAAAATGAATGATGGATGCGTCTGCGCAGCACAATCGCTTGGTCTTGGGCAAATTAAGTTTGGTTTGATAACGACATTATCTCCATAGGAAACAAAGGCTTCTATTCCGCCAAGATTCTCAAAATGCTTGAGTATTGCCATGCGTACATTATCGCTAGAATAATCTGGGCAATCTAAGAGGGAAACTTTAGACATTCACTAATCCTTAATACTTCTACAATAGATGATATAGGATTGACATTGAAGCGATGAATTAGTGGTCGGGAATAAGACTTGCCCCGGCGACATCGGCTCAAGAGGAAGTGATTCTGGAGAGATAACCACAAAATCACCAACGCCAATTTTGAGATTGAATTTTGCAAAATCTAAAGTTCTATATCTTTTTGCCTTTGTGGAATATTGCCTTTTCATAGCCTCGTTCACAATTACAGGAGAAACTGCAAGATTAACCAATCCATTTACATTTGAATCATCACTTACAACAACTCTCCAATTGAGCGTACCAGATATGCTCTGGCCGGTAAGCTGTCTGTTTGAATCAAGATAAAACAACTCAGTTGAGTGTTCTAGGTCTTGAATTTCCACGTTATCACCACGAGAATCAAAGACAACTAAAGTAACTGTCTTGACTCGTTTAGCCTTAACATCGTCTAGCGTCTTAGCAAAAGATTCCCAGCAATCTCTATTTGCGTAGAGAATACTGATGCCGTTTGACTTTGCAATATCTGCACGAGCATCGACAAGAGTATGCAGTTGCTCGTCTCTAGTCTTTTGAAAAGAAGAATAGATATCAGAATTTAGGTCAAGAAACACAAAAAGCAACTCCACGGTAAACTCCGGAGCGTGTTTCTTTTTTGCATTTTGCTGTGCTGGCGCAATATCCCTAAGAGTTATCCCTGAGAGGAGCTCGTCTTGAGTGTTCTCTTTTGCACATGACGGTAGGAAAACAAAAGACAAAAGTAGTATCGTGACCATTATATATTTAGGAATCATTCCTGCATGTTATAGCAACATTCAAAGAGTTTCAAGATTATAGAGGAGTATAAACAAAAAAATCAACTTGAGAAGCTAGGGACGCCGCAAAACTGCATTGCAACATAACGTTGATATCTATTGTTTTGAGGGTTTTCTTTATGAAACACCCTCAAAACTTGCGCATGGGCATTCATACGCCCACCCTTCTCCATCAGCCCCGATGATGGCGGCAAAGTCATTCTTATGCTCAGAGTTTCACCAACAGATAACTCCTCACCACCAACCTCAACTAGCAAACCGCCTGTGCTAACATTGACAGTCTCACCAATCAGTATCGACACCCCGCCATCAATTCCAACTTTATTGCAGACGGCAGATAATTTGAGTGGCAATCTTTTATGCCTGCGATTTTCTTTCACACTATCCACAACAACCTCCTTGTAATCTAGACATTAGTCATCGTGCAAATATCATACCTTTGATGGTGATAAAAGAGCCAATTTATCAGCTCAATCAAACAAGATTCTACAATTTAGAGCCTTGAATACCACCAGTAGATATATAGTAAACTTCGGCAAGTATTTATGTTTGCATAAATAAACAATGCAGAAATATCTTCCCCAGAATACCTTTAAAAAAATAACATCTACAAATACGCACACTCAAAAGAGTTACGACATAACGACTAGCGATGTTGTTTATTCCCAACACTAGGGGTTGATTTATTGCAACAATGCCCGTATAATGCAACCTAGATTTTACAATTACAAAGCCTTAATCATAACCATCTTTATTTTGTTACGAGATTAATGTGGAAAAACGTAGGTTCATAAATCTAGACGAATCAATAACCCAATCACTATCTGTTGGTATTGTAGCATTTTCTAACGATCTAAGAATTATTGAAACAAACAAAGCCGCAGAAGAATTGCTCATAGAAAGCGACAGTATCGACAAGGCTCTGTCTCTTGGGAATCCTGACTCTGACTGGCCAAATTGGAAATCGCAATTGCTCTCAATGCTCGAACTTGGGCAAAGATGCCGGTACGAGTCAATTCGCTATTCAAATGACAAGAAAAACTTTCTCTTAGACATTGTATGCGTTCCTCTAAAAGACATAAGCGGTGAAGATGTAATTGGCGGAACAATCATGCTTGAAGATGTAACTGAGAAAGTCGAGATGGAAAAGCGTCTTGCTAGCTCCGAAAGACTTGCAGCAATTGGGAAAGTGGCGGGTAAGGTGGCACATGAACTCAACAATCCTATGGACGGAATTCTTCGCTACATCAATCTCGCACAACGTGTCATAGAAACTAACGAGAGAGACAAGGCCAATGAGTACTTGGAAAATTGCAAGAGCGGCCTACACCGAATGAGTAAGGTTATTGATGAATTGCTAGAATTTTCACGTTGTCAAGACGGCGGCGATGAGTATCGAGATTTAAATCACACAGTCGACGATGCCATAAAAACAATGCAACCACATTTGGAACTGACCAATACTGTAATAGAGAAAAACTATGATACCACCATAGGAAAAATTAAATGCGGCTCGCTCTTTCAAGTATTTTGTAATTTAATAAAGAATGCCGCTGATGCTATTGACTCAGAAGGAAAGATTGTTGTCAACACAGTAAAAGACGAACAATTTGGTGTCATAGTAGAATTTATAGATAACGGTCATGGCATAGAAGAGAAGCATCTAAAGTCAATCTTCGAGCCTTTCTTTACAACAAAAAAACACGGCAGAGGCACCGGCCTTGGACTCAGTATATGCCAAGACATCATCAATAAACATGGCGGTTCAATCACAGCGTTTAACAACGCTGATTGCGGAAGTACGTTCAAGATAACATTACCATTACCTCAAGAATAGACAACTCCACACTTTGAGCTAGAAAGGTAGACTATGCCACAACAAAGCATACTTATCGTAGATGATGATTCAATTATCCTCAATTCACTTTGCGAGTTTCTAAATCTAGAAGGTTACGAAACTATTGGTGCTGGCTCCTATAAAGAAGCAATAGAGAAATTGCAACAGAGAGATTTTTCCCTGCTAATAACAGATGTCAGCATACCTGATGGCAATGGATTCGACTTGCTAGACTACGCCACAAAAAACTGCCCTAGCACTGTCATAATTTTGATAACTGGATACGGTTCAATTGAAAGTGCAGTGCAAGCAATAAAAAGTGGAGCGCACGATTATCTCACCAAACCAATCATAGATGATGAACTTTTAATATCTGTAGAGAGAGCACTCAAGCAGCATTCATTAATGAACGAGAATATAACTCTAAAGTCAAGACTAGAAGATAAATACAGCATGGACAATATTATTAGCCACGACTATAAAATGGCGAAAATATTCGAGCTTGTAGAAGCCGTCGCTGATAGCAAAACTACCATACTAATGACCGGCCCTAGTGGTACAGGAAAGAGTATGCTGTCTAGGGCAATCCACTATCGCTCTAGCCGAAGAGACAAACCCTTCATTGAGATTAGTTGCGGTGCAATACCAGAGGCATTACTTGAGAGTGAATTATTTGGTCATGTGCGAGGCTCGTTTACTGGAGCAGTTAACGATAAGGAAGGAAAGTTTCTCGCCGCAAATGGAGGAACAATATTCCTTGACGAGATAGCAACAGCAACACCAGCATTGCAAGTTAAGCTCCTAAGAGTCTTGCAAGAGCGTGAGTTTGAGGCAATTGGTAGCAACAAGACAGTAACCACTGATGCCCGCGTCATATTGGCAACCAATGTAGACCTTAGAGAAGAAGTGGCAAAGGGAAATTTCAGGGAAGACCTATACTACCGTATTAATGTTGTAAATATAAAAATGCCCGCATTGGTAGAGAGAATTGGCGATGTACCACTACTTTGCGACTACCACTTAAAGCGATTCTGCGCAGCCCACAATAAAATCAAACTAGGCTTCACTCCAGAGGCAATTGACACTATGCAGCGTTACAATTGGCCTGGCAACATAAGGGAATTAGAAAATGCCGTTGAACGCGCAGTATTGCTAAGCAAAAACACGTATATTGATGTTGAAGACCTGCCTCAACAAATAATAGATAATGCCCTTGCAGAAGTAGCAAGCATAGAATATGATGGAGTTAAGGGACTAAAGGAGGCAATGATTGCCCCTGAGAGAATCTTTATCAAATCTGCATTGGAGAGGTTTAATTGGAACAGGCAGGAGACAGCTAAGGCGTTAAAAATCAACAGAACAACTCTCTATAAGAAAATGAAGAGATGCGGGTTAGAAGATGAGGCCTTAGAAATGGGACGATAAGCAAAAGGGTTGTATCTATGCAAAACGAGATGGTCAACGTTACAATTGATGGAGAAAAGCTAGTTGTAGAAGCTGGAACAAGAATTATGGACGCTGCCGAGAAGGTTGGCGTAAGAATCCCTAGACTTTGCTACCACCCTAAACTTAGCCTACTTGGCGCATGCCGAGTTTGTATTGTTGAGGTTGCTGGCAGATCAACCTATGTCGCCGCATGTGCAAACGATTGCCTAGAAGGCATGGAAATAAGAACCAATAGTCCAGAAATAAGGCAAGCAAGACGAGACATCATAGAGCTTCTTCTGGACAACCATCCTAAAGAATGCCAAACCTGCGAGAGAGATGGCAATTGCGAACTACAAAACTTGGCCTACTCTCACGGCGTCCGCGAGAGACTCTTTGAAGGAGAAAGAGCTCCTCACGAAATAGACAACCTAAGCAAGAGTGTTATCAGGAATCAAAATAAATGTATCAAATGCGGTAGATGTATCAGAGTTTGCCACGAGATACAAAACATAACCAACCTAACCGCAGTTGGAAGAGGATTCGACATTCACGTCTCACCTGCGTATCAAGGGGCAATGGATGAATCTGTATGTATCCAATGCGGTCAGTGCATAAATGTATGCCCAACCGCTGCGTTTCTTGAGCAAAATCACACAGACCAAGTTTGGAATGCCATTGCAGACCCAGATACAATTGTTATTGCACAAGTCGCTCCATCAATCAGAGCTGCTATCGGAGAGGCTTTTGATATGGCCCCTGGTTATTCTGCAACTGGAGAGACTGTTACCGCCCTACGCAAACTAGGATTCGATTTAGTCTTTGATACTGACTTTAGCGCAGATTTAACGATAATGGAAGAGGCCAATGAGTTTATTGAGAGGTTAAATGGCAAAGGCACTCTACCAATGTTGACAAGTTGCTCCCCGGGATGGGTGAATTTTCTCGAAAAGTTCTACCCTGAAATGATTCCTAATGCATCTTCTTGTAAATCACCAATGAGTATGCTTAGTACTTTAGCGAAAACATACTTTGCCGAAAAAGAAAACATAGACCCTAAGAAAATATACATGGTTGGAATAATGCCTTGTGTGGCTAAAAAGTACGAGATGGCAAGAAAGGAACACTACCTAGACGATAACACGCCATACACAGATGCCGTTCTTACAACTAGAGAGCTTGCTTGGATGATTAAATGTTACGGTATCGACTTTACTAAGCTGGAAAAGGGAGAGTTCGACGCCCCAATGGGCTTAGCATCTGGAGCTGGCGACATCTTCGGTACGACCGGTGGTGTTATGGAAGCCGCGCTGCGTACCGCAGTAGAAAAGATTACCGGCGAACCCGCTGACAGAATAGACTACACGGAAGTTCGTGCCGTTGAGGGGCTAAGAGAAGCTACCCTAGATGTAAACGGTGAATATATTAATATTGCAGTAGCAAATGGACTCAAAAATGCCAAGAAGATTTTAGACAAGGTTAAAAAAGGTGAAAAGACATACCACCTTATCGAATTAATGGCCTGCCCTGGCGGATGCATTGGAGGTGGTGGTCAGCCATACCCTCCGCACGGATTTGAAGTTTTAGATCCAAAACTACTAAAGCTTAGAGCGTCTGCGCTTTATTCCATTGACACCGACAAGAAATTGCGTAAATCTCACGAAAACCCTGCGATCATTAAAATCTATGAAGATTTTCTTGAAAAACCTGGTTCTTCTATCGCACACAAACTCCTACATACAAGTTACCAAGAGAGGTCGCCAAGAGGCGTCATATAGGGAAACTCAAAAGAAAGTATTGAAAAAAGGTCAGGCAAAATTGCCTGACCTTTTTTTTCTCCCTTATGGATAGTCCTATTCTATCCACAAACCCCTCATATATGCATAGTCATATATAATCCCTAACTATTCAAGTTTCGGAACCTTTACACTGCCAAGAGATAGAAAAGAACCTAACTGCTCAACTGATTGCATGAAATCGTTATAGTTGGCAGGTTTAACCATATAAAAGCTACAACCAGTTGCATAGCACCTATCAACCTCTTCATCATTATCGGTCGTAGTTAACATAACTACAGGCATACTTTTTAATTTTTCATCAGCTTTAATCTGCGCAAGAACTTCAATCCCATCAATTTTAGGCAACCGAATATCTAGTAGCAATAGATAAGCACATCCAGGAACACGATTAGGACCATCTTCATTTTTCATAAACAGAAAATCAAGAACTTCCTGACCATCCCTAAAATGAAGGATATCGTTATGAACACAAGATCTCCAGAGATTTTTCTTAACCAATGCGAAATGCCCAGCATCATCTTCAGTTATTATTATTACGGCATCTTGATTCATTTTAAACCCCCACAATTTATAAGAGCAATCTTCTAAGTTGAAAATCAATAATATTCCAAAACTAACGTAACTGATAACATATACAATTACACTTTGTCAAGCGATATCACCAGTATAGGTATTAACCACCAATATAATGGCATTCTAAACATATGTTTTATTCATTGAAACAATCGACATTAACTGTGAATGGCAATACGAAAATATTAGCAAGGAGTTCCTTTTTAGCTTTTTTTGTGAAATTTACTAAAAATGCCTTGAAAGCAAAGCCAAGACATATATAATACGCATCTCTTTTGGAAACAAAGGTTTTGCGGGTGTAGCTCAGCGGTAGAGCGTCACGTTGCCAACGTGAATGTCGTGGGTTCGAATCTCATCACCCGCTCTTTTTAATTGAAATACATAGTCTCGACGAGATATCGGCTATTTTAGCACGACGCTGGTCGACGGGATGTTTAAGGATTGGCTTATGCCTAATTACAAATAATAAGACTGCGGAGATTGAGTCCAGCGGTCTTTTTTTATGTATTTGAAAAACTAATGAGATGGAATATAAATTTAGGAGCAGCGACCATGGCTGACGAGAAAAAAGAACAAATCAAGAACATAATCAAAATTGAGGACGTTGGTCCTTGCAAGAAGAAGATATCTATAGAAATACCAGAAGAGAAAATCAAAGAAGTTCTAGTCTCTCAATACTCAGATTTGCGCAAGGATGCGATTCTTCCAGGTTTTAGAAAAGGCAAGGCTCCAATGCGTCTTATCGAAAAGCGTTTTGGAAATGACATCGCTGACCAAGCCAAGCTTAAATTGCTTGCCGATTCAACAGAAGAGGCTCTAAGCGATAATAACTTAAACACCATAGGTGAGCCAGATATCGATCACGAAGCTATCGAATTACCAGAATCAGGGGCAATGAAGTTTGATTTCGAAGTTGAAGTAAGACCTGAAATCGATTTACCAGAACTTGATGGTATTGAAGTTGAGAAGCCTTCTAGCGAAGTTACAGAAGAACAGATCGATGAAGAAGTTGCGCAGATGCAAACACGTCTAGGTGTCTGGGCACCGCGCAGCGAAGGTAGCGGTATTGAAATGGACGATCAGCTCATCGCAGATGTTATAGTAAAAGCAGAAGGCGACGAAGAGGCAGAAAAGATTGATAACACTGAAGTTTTCGTTAGTGAGAAATCTTTCGTTGGTAAGGTACCAGTAGACACTTTTGCCAAAGAAGCTATTGGTAAGAAAGTAAGCGATAAAATCACAGTTGAAACAGATGTGCCTTCAACTTTCTTCAATGAGAAATATCGCGGCAAGAAGGTAGAAGTTACTGTTGAAGTCAAAGAAATCAAACATCTTGAGCCTGCAGAACTAAACGAAGAGTTCTTTGCAAAACTAGGCCTAGAGGATGAAGCTGATTTACGCGAGAAAATCAAAGAGATGGCTCAGATGCGTAATGAGCAAGATTCAAAAACAGCAATGGCTGATAGCATCTACAAATACTTACTCGACAATACGAAATTTGACCTCCCTCAGGATGTTGTAGCAGACCAAGCTACTCAAATTCTACAGAGACAATACACAAGATTGCTGATGCAAGGCATGGACGCTGAAAAGGTAGAGGCTCAGATGGAAGAGCTTCGCGCAAGTAGCGAGACACAAGCAGCTGAACAACTAAAAGTATTCTTCATCATGGATGAAATCGCAGACAAGCTAGATATCAGTGTTACCGAAGAAGAAATTAACGGCTACATCGCCCAAGTAGCTATGCAACGCGGACGCAGACCTGAAAAGATGAGAGAAGAGCTTCTTAGAAACGGTTCTCTTGCTCAATTCAGCATGCAAGCACGTGAGCAAAAATGCATAGATAAACTACTTGAAAATGCAAAAATTTCGGAAGTAGCGCCTAAAACTACTGCCAAAAAAACTACAAAAAAGAAAACAACAACTAAAAAAATAGCCGCAAAAAAGACAACTAAGAAGAAAACAACAAAGAAAAAAGAAAGCGACGCTTAATTTATTCCGATACAGTAACGGAGGCGCCTTAGTGGGGTCTCCGTTATTTTTTTGCCTACTGTAAAAACCTAGTAGCATCGACACGAATAAGCCTTTTAACTGCAGGCACTTACGGCTCTTAGGGCAAAAAAATGGTTGCTACAATGTATAAGTAAGATATTCCAGAATAAGGATAAATAATGTTAGAGAGCACAAGAGCTAAGACAATAGCCGGTATGGAGGCAAAATTGCAAAGTCCATCATACCAGCGTACTCGTCAGATGACACTTGATGATATGTTGCTAGAGAATAGGATTCTATTCATGATAGGCGAGATTAACTATCACATGGCAACAGAGGTTATTATGAAACTTCTGCACCTTGACAACAACAAGCCTGGTGCAGAGATAAGTCTGTACATAAACTCTCCTGGAGGCAGTGTAGATGATACTATGGCGATATATGATACTATCCGATTCATAGGCTCTCCTGTAGCTACCTACTGTATCGGCCGTGCTCAATCAGGCGGAGCTATCATTCTAACTGCTGGCGCCAAAGGCAAACGACATGCTCTGCCTCACGCTAAAGTAATGCTTCACCAACCTTGGGGAGGAGTTACAGGGCAAGCATCAGATATTCAGATTCAAGCGAAAGAAATCATAAAATCTAAACGTATCATCAACGAGATACTTGCAAAGCATACTGGTCAAAGCATTGAAAAGATTGAAGAAGAGACAGAAAGAGACAACTATATGTCTGCAGATGAAGCACTTGCCTATGGACTCATAGACGAAGTTCTTCACGAACCTGAAGAAGACAGTAAATAAAGACTAAACTCTCACTTATTGATATGGAAAAAAATATGTTATCTAATCAACTTGTCCCCATTGTTATAGAAAAAGAAGGTCGCGGAGAAAGGTCCTACGACATCTTTTCACGTTTGCTCAGAGATCGCATCATATTCCTTGGCGGAGGTGTGGACGATGCCTCAGCAAACCTAATAATTGCTCAGTTACTATTCTTGAGCAATGAAGATTCTAAGAGCGACATACACTTTTACATAAACTCTCCAGGTGGTTCGGTAACGGCTTGTCTAGCGGTATACGATACAATGCAGTTCCTGCGTTGCCCTGTTGCAACCTACTGTATTGGTCAAGCGGCAAGTATGGGCGCAGTACTCTTCGCCGGTGGCGATAAGGGAAAGAGGTTTATCTTGCCAAGTAGCCGCGTACTACTACATCAACCTCTAATCTCTGGAGTAATGCAAGGCCCTGCTAGCGATCTAGAGATTGAAGCTAATGAAATTATGCGTCTTAGAGATCGTCTCTATAAAATACTAGCAACGCATACTGGCAAGGATACAGATACAATCGAAAAAGATTGCGACAGAAACTACTGGCTAGAAGCCGATCAAGCTTTAGAATACGGAATCGCTGATTCAATTCTAGAAAAAGCACCAGAAATCAAAAGCTAAAGAGCAAGCTTAAAACTTTGGCAAAAAACTCAATACAAACAAAAAGGGCTAATGAATAACCATTTGCCCTTTTTTCATTTTTAAACTACAGGATTCTATGCAAGTTTATTCATCGTCGTCTTGAGTATTAAAGAGTGCCTCGACAAACTCATCAGGGTCAAACTCCGCGATATCCTCTGGCGTCTCGCCAAGTCCAATGAATTTAACCGGAATATCAAGCTGGTCTTTAATAGCAATGACAATACCACCTCTGGCAGTACCATCAAGCTTGGATAGAAAGATTCCCGTAACCTCTATAGATTCAGTGAAGTTTTTAGCCTGCACTATCGCATTTTGACCGGTTGTTCCATCAAGAACAAGTATAACTTCATGTGGAGAGTCTGGGATTTGCTTCGATACAACAGCCTTAATCTTCTCTAATTCTCTCATTAGATGTTTTTGAGTATGAAGGCGTCCAGCAGTATCAATAATTAAGAAATCAGCCCCTCTAGACACTGCCGCACTAGCTGCGTCATAGGCGACCGCGGCGGGGTCTGAACCTTGTTTATGTTTAACAATCTCAACACCAATTCTATCAGACCAAATGGTAAGCTGATCGACTGCGGCTGCGCGGAAAGTATCACAGGCAGCAACGATAACTTTCTTATTATCCTTGCTTAATGTATAGGCAAGCTTGGCAATACTTGTAGTTTTACCAGAGCCGTTAACCCCAGCAACTAAAATAACAGTTGGACCACTTTGCGCAAAATGGACATCTCTATCCTGCTTTGGCCAATAATTTTTTATCTCATTCTTTAGAAACGGTATTATCTGCTCTGAGTCAAGAATCTCTTTCTTCTTGTATGCCTCTCTCAGCGATGAGATAAGTTTATCTGTAGTCTCGACTCCAATATCATCACCAATAAGAGTCTCTTCAAGTTCGTCTAAAAGCTCGTCATCAATTTTTCTTCCAACCAACAATATAGCCGACAGTGAAGAGCTAATCTTGCTACGTGTCTTAGAAATTCTATTCTTTATAAACCCAACGGTCTTTGAAAAAAGGCCCATCATCAAACTCCAGTACGATAAATTCTTACAATAACAATCTACTCAGATTCTAGGGGATATCTAGATATCTAAACGAAGCAAGAGTTTCTCACAAAATGACTCTAAAATCAAGGAAAGATAGATCGATATTGAAATCTATTGACCTCTCTTGTCAAAAAAACTCTATCTAGCCTACCATTGCACATAGCCAAACCGCTCTCCATTTACCCATTCCGGAATGCTTCTTGTACTGGCTATAATCACAGGTGTAAGTGAGAGCACCGAAATTATCCCAAAACATATCAAAGAGTCTGTTGTATTTTGCCACAATCTTATTGGCATTTTTGACATTAATATTTGATTCCATATTTATATTGTTAATATTTTTACCTCTCCAATTCAGAGAAAGAATACACAGTAACATCCCCCACAAAAAACTGCTTATACATCTGGGTAGTTCATATTTTATAACGATGTATTATAGTAATAGCAACATTATATAAACGAAACAGTTTGAATTTACTTTGACACTACCAGAGCTAACATATAAAA
>WGDE01000010.1 GCA_015493385.1 Phycisphaerae bacterium | reverse complement strand
ATCGCGTAAATTTCGATACGATCCTCTTCGGTGAGTTGGTGGTACTCTCTCATAAGTGTTCCTTTCGATGAGGTAACAAAATTTCAGTGAGACAGTATACCAGCTCATCAAAATTTTGTCGACTCAGTTGCACTTATGAGTTGAATCCGCTTTTTAATAAAATAAAGCCCTAGCCTTCACCTGCGTCCCTTGCGTCCTCTGCGTCCTCTTGCATTAAAGCAGTTAGTCTTTTAGTCATCAGCGGCAAACTCGGAAACCAAGATCGTAATACATATGATATGTGCCATAATAATCTCTGTAGGCGACCTTGCAATCAGTTGCAGTAGTAAACCAACTTCCGCCGCAAAGAATATAGGATTCACCGCTATAGACACTCCGAGTCCACTCTCTTACATTTCCAGACATATCATTTAGCCCATAACCAAAGGACGCATAGAAATCTACAGGAGAGGTATATGGCGTAGTCGCAAATCCAAGAGGATTCTCTAGGTCGTAGTTCACTTTGCTGTGGTCTATTGTCTCGCCGCAACCATAAATATAGCTACCATCATAATCAGCGACGGCCTGCCATTGCCACTGGGTCGGGAGGTTGTAATCAGCGTAGAAATTGCAAAATGCCATTGCGCCATACCAGCTAACTTCAATAACCGGATGATTACTCATATCGAATCCATCGCGGTTGCGCACAGTAAATGCTTGATTGGCATAGATTATATTGCTATATGAATTTGCTGCGAAAGTCTCAAAATAAGGCTCACCGACAAAATCTGCGCCGGCGTTACTCCCATCTGCACCATAAACAACATTGTCTGCGCCAACAGTAATATCGCCAGAGGCAAGGGCTGCGTTTAAGAATTCGCAATATTGAGCATTGGTTGTTTTATATTTGCTCATAAAACCGGTAAAGCCGCCATGGCTTATTGGATTACCATTTATATCTTTCATACCAAAGCCGTCATCATCAATGTAGACCCATACCATTCCAGATGGATGTAGCCAATTTTCACTAAATATCACAAAATCTAAAATATCAACAGTGCCATCATCGTTAAAATCACAATCGGCTAGATAGCCAGAATCACCAATTGACAATTGCCATGATGAGGCAAACTTAGCAAAGGCAATTAGGTCTATCCTAGGGCTATCTGTAAGATTACCAATATTGAGAACCGTTGTCTGCGCATCAACACAAACAACGCTTAAAAGCACGACAATTAAAACCAAAATAGCTAGGTGTTTCATAGCTACACCTCCGATACTCCATTCCCATCTCGTCTCGCTCTGCACCAATGAACGAGAAGTCAACTCTCACATAAACACTCGGTGCAAACAACCCCCTCATGCATCTCTAGATGCCAAAAGAGTTTTTCACACTTACCCATTCTCCCTTGAAATACCGACCCTTATTGTATAGTAGCATATTCCTGTTTCAAGAAGATTAATACCGTTTTAAGACTTAATAAACGCAATAATTGCAACCTCCCTCGTAATATACTGGGAAATATCTGTAATTATCATAGCAATTATTTCTAGCTATTGCATGGTTAGATTCGTAAGTCAAAGATTTCTTGATATGTCAAAATACAATCTCCACACACATCTTTTTTACCAATCTCAAGCGTATTTCAGTATTTTTAATTTTGAAATTTCAGCAAAACCTCTGTATGATTGCGTGCGTTTACTATAAACAGAATCGATATCTCTATAAAGGAATTTTGAAGATGGCTAAGAAAACAGTTGCTGACATTGATGTGGCAGGTAAGAAAGTTATAATGAGAGCAGACTTTAACGTGCCTCTTGATGAGAATATGAATATCACAGACGATGCGCGTATCACAAAGGCAATGCCGACAATACAGCACATCATAGACAATGGTGGTTCGGTAATACTGATGAGCCACCTCGGCCGACCAAAAGGCGAGAAGAATCCAAAATTCTCACTGGCTCCCGTAGCAAAGCGTCTTAGTGAAATTCTTGGCAAAGATGTCATTTTCGCAGATGATTGTATTGGCGACGATGTCAAGGCAAAAGCTTCGGCTCTAAAAGCTGGCGATGTGATGCTACTTGAGAATTTGCGTTTCTATAAAGAAGAGACTATCAAAGATAAAGCCGCCAAAGAAGATGCGCAGCTAAGAGAAGCAAAAGACAACTTCGCAAAGAAAATCGCAGAGCTAGGCGATGTATATGTTTGCGATGCGTTCGGCACCGCGCACCGCGATAATGCTTCAATGTACACGGTCCCTTGTTTTATGCAGGGCAAACCAATAGTCGCTGGTTTCCTAATTGAGAAAGAAATCGAGTTCCTAGGCGAAACTATAAACAATGGAGAGAAGCCATTTGTTGCAATCCTTGGCGGTGCTAAAGTATCGGACAAACTTCAAGTTATCGAAAACCTAATGGAAAAAGTTGACACAATCATCATTGGTGGCGGTATGGGATATACCTTCGCAAAAGCAAAGGGTATAGAGATTGGAGACAGTCTATGCGAAGACGATTTCGTATCAAAGGCAGCCGAATTACTTGAGATGAGCAAAGATGGTAAATGCGAAATTCTTCTCCCAGTAGACTGTAAAGCTGCGGATAAGTTTGATGCTAATGCAAACACTCAAATCGTCGAAGGTGATATTCCAGAGGGATGGATGGGATTGGATATTGGTCCAAAAACTGCCGAATTATTTGTCAACAAGATTGAATCAGCAAAGACTGTAGTTTGGAATGGCCCAATGGGGGTCTTCGAGATGGAAGCATTTGCTAGCGGAACTAAAGCAGTTGCAAACGCCCTAGCCAAAGCGACCGCAAATGGCGCAAGAACTGTTGTTGGTGGCGGTGATAGCGCATCAGCAATTAAGATTATGGGGCTAGAAGATAAGGTTAGCCACGTATCAACTGGCGGCGGCGCTTCACTGGAAATGATGGAAGGCAAGAATTTCAAAGTTATCAGCATTCTTGACGAAAAGTAAGCTAAGCTAGGGAACTCTTTTAAACCAATAAATAAGGGCGGTCTTTTTAAAAAAGACCGCCCTTTTCAATTTATTTACTCATCCTCTAGACTACCCTATGCTTTTCTAACAAACTCACTCTTTAGCTTCATCGCCCCAATACCATTGATTTTGCAGTCAATAGCATGGTCTCCGCCGACAATTCTGATATTCTTCACTTTAGTACCAACTTTAACAACCAGTGAAGTGCCTTTAACTTTGAGATCTTTTATGACGGTTATACTATCACCGCTCTCTAGAATATTGCCGCTGGCGTCTTTTACCACTTCCTGTTTGTCTTCATCTTGAGAGAGAGACTCTTTAGTAAATTCATGCGCGCATTCTGGGCAAATGATAAGCCCCATATCTTCATATGTATATTCACACCCGCATTTTGGGCAATTTGGCAATTCACTCATAACAACAACACTTTCTCTTAGACCTATTGATTAACTAATTAACATCTCAGGATTTTCAAGCAAATCAACTATCAGCTTGAGGAATTTTGCCGCATACACACCATCAACGATACGATGGTCCACTGCAAGCGAGAGAGCCATTATTTTTCGAGGCTCATAAACTCCATTCCTATATACAATTTTAGATACAAGTTTTCCAATCGCAAGAATACTCACTGCACCTTGAGGCAAGACTGCAATAAAGCTATTCGTACCAAACATTCCAAGACTACTAAGGATTATATTCGCCCCGCTCATCTGGTCTGGTGTTAATTTTCCGCTCTTAGCTTTCTTTGTAAGCTCTTGCGTATCTCTTGATATCGCTACGATATTTTTAGATTCTGTTTCTTTTATAACAGGAACAACCAAACCTTGCGGCGCTGCAACTGCAAAGCCCACATTTATATGCTCAGATATTAGAAGTGAATCCTCTGCCAATTGCGCAGACATTAAAGGATAACTCCTAATCGCCTTTGACATCGCTGCAAAGAAGAAATCATTTGTGGATAGTCTCGCCTTGAGCTCTTTAGACTTGGTACGTCTAAACTTATTCAGCTCAGTCAAGTCCGCAGGTACGTTGAGATAGAAACAAGGCAACTCGCGTTTTGAATCGAGCATACGCTTACCAATCAGCTTTTGTATGCGGCTAATTTTAAACTGGGAACCGAGACACGGTTGCTCCGAATTGCCCATCTAGATAACTCCACTTCGCTAACTGTTTTAATGATTAATAGAAAACTTACTAGAGAGGCATTTTAGCCTGATGAGTTTTTTTTGCAAGAAGCAATTACAGCCAGCATCCCCTGCGGCTATTATTTGCCCTTAGGCTTGACATAAATATCTATTAAAGTTATATTTACGGAAATCACAATGATTTTTCTTTTCCAAAAAAAGAGAGTACACCGCTATGAGAGCTAGTACTAAAAAAAAAGGGCAACCTAAGAGATGTGTATATTGCCTAAAAGAAACAGATAATCTCTTATCTGACAACATATTTGGCCATACATGGCAAGGAAGCTGCTCCCCCGAAAATACTGCCCGTTGGCAGGTTAGCGCATGTCTAGACTGTACGAGTAAGTTTGATAAAATTGAGCATGACTTCCTTATTAGAATTGGTTCTCTCTTTTCGCCTATCGAAGTACAGATGCTTGGTATCAGCAAAGAGACTATTGATTTTATCAATGCAAAAACACAAGACTCACGCAAAGGCATAAGCGAGAAAAGTACAATCGATGAAATTCTCTTCAGACAGATTCTGCGCGGTGCCAAAATTGATTCAAAAATCGTTGAGAAGGTCAAAAAAAGCGGCAACTACTCATCTATCCTAGACATCAAACGCCTCACCGCCAAACTAGTACGTGGCTTAGTTTGGGCTCTAAACGATAGTCTTGTCGAGAAAGACCACACATTAGAAATATTCTTTGCGCATGAGCTAGAAATTAAGCCCGTAGAGGAAGCGATGGAATCGCTTGAGAGTGAATCTATCTGCGGAGAAGGTGTTACAATAACAGTAGCTTTCGCACAAGACGACCCGCAAAGCGGCATCTTTAAGATAAAATTCTGGGACAAACTCGTTCTCTTCGCATTTTCACGATAAAAAAAGCCTTGCAGGTTATCCAACCTGCAAGGCTTTTGTGTGTCGAATTTAAATCACAGTTTGAAACGATTATATACCGTATTTTTTGCCGTAAGTCTCAACTACATAATCAATATCCTTATCACCTCTACCAGAAAGATTTACAAGAATCGTCTCGTCAGGCTTCTTCTCTGCAGCAAGTTTCATTGCATAGGATATAGCATGCGCACTCTCGATCGCTGGAATAATGCCCTCTTCTCTTGATATTTCAAAGAATGCGTCGATAGCCTCATCGTCAGAGATTGTTTTGTAGTTTACCCTCTCAATATCTTTTAGGTAACTATGTTCTGGTCCAACTCCTGGATAATCCAAGCCAGATGCAACAGAATGAACAGGAGAAGGCTCTCCATTCTCATCTTGGAGCAGGTAACACTTAAAGCCATGTATAATTCCCGGTGTGCCAAGCGTTAAAGTTGCTGCATGCTCGCCAACTTTAAACCCAGTACCCGCAGGCTCTACCCCATAAATATCAACATCTTCATCATTCAAATACGCTGTAAATAAACCAATCGCATTTGAGCCACCGCCAACACAGGCAACAAGACTATCTGGTTGTTTTCCAACCATCTCTTCGAATTGCTTCTTAGCTTCGCGGCCCACAACAGCTTGAAAATCTCTTACCATCATCGGAAATGGATGCGGCCCAACCACAGAACCAATAGCGTATAGCTGATTTACAGGATCCTCAAGATATGCCATAAAAGCTGAATCTACGGCTTCTTTCAGAGTTTTTAAGCCGTGGCTAACAGGTATAACTTTAGCTCCAAGAATTTTCATCCTTATAACATTTGGGTGCTCTTTTTTTATATCAACCTCGCCCATATGTATATCGCACTCAAGCCCTAAAATAGCTGCGGCAGTCGCTAGAGCAACGCCGTGTTGACCTGCGCCTGTTTCAGCTATAAGCTTAGTCTTGCCCATCTTCTTGGCCAATAGAGCCTCTCCTAGGCAGTGATTGATCTTATGCGCACCGGTATGATTTAAATCTTCTCTTTTAAAGTAGATTTGAGCTCCGCCAATTTTCTTTGAAAGATTCTTAGCGTGAAAAATAGGGCTTGGTCTGCCAACATAACTCTTGTACAAATCAGCAAGTTCTTTAGTGAAAGAAGGATCATCCTTTATATTTTCGTAAGCCACTGTGATCTCAGCTAAAATATCATTGAGGACATCCGGCACAAACGAACCACCATATTCGCCAAAATAACCATTTTTATCTGGCATATTCAAAGAAAAATCAGTCATTACAAAACCTTTCACACAAAATGGACAATCTCGTTTCTTGTTTCTCTGCAAAGAAACATAATACTAAGTATCGGATATATTGTAAAGGGAAATAACTATAGCCAGTTAAGGTGACCTCTAAAAAATCATTTGGCACTCAAGCGAACCTTTTTGTCGCCGGACTGCGTCATACAAAAGCGATCCTTCCCACTAATAAGTCTGATTCGCCTTCCTTGCCGCTCAACAAAAAATATCTACTTACCGCTCAAAAGCAATTATTAGAACTGCCCTTGCGTACACTTTTATTTTTTTTGGAAACTTACTATTTTTAGGTTGCTTTTTAGCCGAAAATATATAGAATTCACCAACTTAAAGGGTCGATGCCCGAGTGGCTAAAGGGGACGGGCTGTAAACCCGTTGGCGAAAGCCTTCGCTGGTTCGAATCCAGCTCGGCCCACTAAACGAGAGTTTTGCTTAATTGCAAACTCTCGTTTTTTTTGCCACGAATGCACGAATTTATTTCACTTATAAATTACAAATGAATAAGATCGATCGTAAAAACTCTCCATGGTGGTTGCTTTTTTTATATCAACATCTTTTAGCCTTTTATGCTTTTAAATAAAACAAGCTGTTCTATTCCGTTTCGTTTGCGTCCCTTGGCCTTTAGCGTTCTGTTGCGTTAAAGCGGTTCTCTATAAACAAAAAAAAGCCAGAGCAGTTAACAACCGCTCTGGCTTAAATATTGTGTAACGAAGCTTAGAATGTGTATCTTAGATTCAAGCTACAGTATGTAACGTCGCCATCACAAACAGCCTTGTCCATTGAAATCTGTTGGTATAGACCAGGAGTGAATGTTAAATTATCAGATACTTTGAACTTAGTTGAAGCACCAAAAGTTACATGTGACCAATCGTAACATTTGTTAGCTCCACCATAGAAACCATCACAGTAAGTAATATCTGATGTTAGTTTGATTGGGTTTTCTAACTCTTGTACGTGTAGTAGGTATGCAAGACCAATAACTCCAAGATCATCACTTCTGTTGTGACCAGTAGCTCTATTTCTACCTTGCTCATAGTCATAAATGAAGTAAGGAGAAAGATTTTCTACACCAAGAATTTCTGGCCAAGAAAGGCTAACTGTGTATTCTTGAGCATATTTATTAGTGTGAGCTGTACGATAGTAATGCTCATATCTTGCGTTGAGGTTATACTTTGTTACATAGCTCTGATCTTCAAAGGCAACACCATTGTAGAAGAAGTTGTAGTTGAATCTTTGATCATCAACATGACCACCACCATTGGCACCTTGATAGCCAATTTTCATTCCGAAACCACTGTCCCAGAAATCGATGATAGTATGAGCAAAGATACCACTATCAGACTCATAGCCCTCATAACCGTAAGACATATATTTACTCATGTAAGTTAAGTCTAGAGCAACCTTAATGTCTTTTCCAACTGACAAATCAGCGCTGTTGTTAACGTTAGCGTTGTCAACACTTTTGCCAGCTCCAGCATTCTCAGCGGTAGCACTTACGCTAAACGCCGATAGTAGCAACATAGCCACTAGAATAACCATTGTTTTTTTCATTTCTTAATCCCTTAAAAATACAATTACAAAATCCTCATAACAACGATACTACATCGTCGACCACAAATAACTCTTAACTTAAACATTTTAAGCACAAATATTGAAGAATTTCAGTAATCACCTTCAATCAACATAAAATCGGAGTTAGATAAACATTTCCAGCATCTAAAACTACAACTCAATATGCCACTAAATTCCAAAATTGAATATCGAACACGTTTCGGGTAATCTACTACTATGATTATAGTTTTTCAAGTGTAAATATTGTACTAAGTTTTTTTTTTGCAAATTGTTAAGATAGGCAATTGGATATCACAAGATACAGTTATACACCTGGTTTCTTAGCAAGATTAGCTGTTGCCATATTTGCTTTGTTAAGCCAAGACCCTCGACAAATTTCAGTGTTAGCGACAACGTTCAATTATATTGGTCTCCATTATTCGAGCTAAGTTAAAAAGTCCTGACTTCCTGCCACTCAACAAAACCTGTTAGAGTTTTCAATCTCACATTTCAATCTATTTGGTAAATAATATTTTCTAAACACTTAACAGCGAACAAGCTATTCACTTAAAACTCTAATAAGGAAAAACAGCTTAAAAGGCACGTAGACCCAAGTCTCAAGTGTTAACCAACGCGAATCCGCGATTCCAAAATCCATCACCCCTTCATGGCCTTCGCGTTCTTCATGGTAAACGCAAAAAGCCTTGCAAGTATTCACCTTGCAAGGCTTTATGATAGTGGGCCCTGTTGGACTCGAACCAACGACCGACGGATTATGAGTCCGTAGCTCTAACCAACTGAGCTAAGAGCCCGTGCTTTTTTAAGCAAGGCGAGTAATTTACTATTAAAATCTTGTGTTTTCAAGTAAAAACGTAGTGTTTTCTGCAGAATTATTATATTCGTTGTCGATAAGTCGCAAGTAATGTTAATTAATTAGAGACACCCTAATTTTTGAGGCTAGATTATCCGTGCAAAGTATTATTTCTAAACGAGCATCATTGCATGTAGAACTTAAAGAGCAACAACAACTCAATAACGAGTTATTATCTAAGCTTGAAAAATTCGAATCGCTCGCAAATGTTGGTATGGTATCAGCTATGATTGCCCATGAGATCAACAATATCCTTACGCCTGTAGGAAGCTATGCCGAGATGGCGATCAACAATCCCCAAGATACTTACATTGTTAACAAGGCCATACAAAAGGCCGCTAGTAATAGCCAAAGAGCTACCAAGATTCTCAGTTCCCTGCTAAATATGTCTAAGGGAAACTCCCAGACCCGCTCAATGAACAAGTTTTCTCAGATATTAGACGAAACATTCTCTTGCCTCGCTCGAGACCTTAAAAAGGACGGGATTGTAGTTACACTAAATATTAAAGAAGACACTGATATATATTGCGATTCTATTGCCATACAGCAATTGTTGCTGAATCTAATATTGAATGCTAGAGAAGCGATGCTCGCAGGGGGCGGTTCGCTAACAATAGAAGCTCGCACAGAAAATGATGAGACTATATTTAGCGTCAAAGATACTGGCAGCGGGATAAGCGAAGAGAATCTAACGAAAATATTCGAGCCATTTTTCACCACCAAATCTCGCAGCGACCAAAGGCACAGCGCCGGCAGCGGGCTTGGGCTTGCGTACTGCCAAAGAATCGTAGATGCGCATGATGGTAGAATTAGCGTTACATCCTCGCCAAACATTGCAACAGAGTTTAAGATAGCTATTCCACTACGCGCAGATGATACCACAGAAGTAAGTGAAGCATAAGAGTGCCTACATTAAATCAACATTTAATTGATATCGTTTTCATGTCTGCGCTTGTGCTAGTCTCGGCCTTCTTCTCTGGAAGTGAGACTGCTTTTTTCAATCTTTCACGCCGAGAAAGTTTAGAGCTTAGAGATTCACAAAATAAATTCTCACGTCTCGTTTTTCGTCTACTAAAAACTCCCAAGAAACTCCTCACAACACTGCTCTTTGGAAATATGCTAATCAACGTACTCTTTTTCGCCACATCAAGCGTTATCAGCATAGATATCATAGAAACTAACGGAAAAACAGCTGGTTTACTATTTGCCATTTTAGCCTTTGGCGCCTTAGTTGTGTTTGGCGAGATGCTCCCAAAATCGATTGCGTATTCTAGGTCAAAAAATATCGCGCTAACAGCCGCACTGCCCTGCTACATTCTAAAGTTAATACTCACCCCTGCAATAGCTATCTTAAACACGCTTATCGTAGAACCAATTATTCGCCTCTGCATACCGGCAAAAAAGAGTAAGCAGGATTTCAATATCTCGCAGCTAAAAAAACTAATAGAGATTAGCAGTAAAAAAGGCTCAATGACAATGGATCAAAACCTGCTAATCTCAGAAGTTCTTGAGCTTAGCTTCTTAAAGCTTAGGCATCTGATGAAGCCTAGAGTGGATATGCTATTTTGCAGCATTGATGATTCATTAGAAAATGCAATCGAGATGATGGTAGATAAATGCGTAAAAAAACTGCCTGTATATGATGGTAAAATTGACAATATTCAAGGCGTATTGTTACTTCGAGACGCGCTCCTGCACAGAGATAAATCAATCAAAGACTTAATCTCAGAAGCCGTATTTGTGCCAGAACAAAAGAGCGTTGAATCTTTGATGGAATTTTTCAAGAAAGAGAAACTCGATATAGCAATTGTGGTTGACGAGTATGGCGGTGTTGCCGGACTCTTAACTATGAAAGATATCATCTCTGAATTACTAGGGACTAGCTCTAGCGACCTTGAAGAAACGCTCAAACAGGTAACAGACCAAGAGTGCATACTCTCTGGGAGCCTAGCGTTTCACGATTGGGCTGATTTTCTTGGTCTTGAGGTAGAAAATGATAGCTCGTCAACGCTCGGAGGTTTTGTAACTGCGCTAATCAGGAAGATTCCACAAAAAGGCGATAGCGTAATACACGAGAACATAAGATTTACAGTAGAAGAGATGGATAGATATAGAGTGAAGAGTATAAGGCTCACATTCAACATCGACAGTGAAAACGAGGATAGCCAATGATAACCGTAATCCTAATAGCTGCCTTAATTTTACTAATATGCTCCTCCGCCCTTTTCTCTGGCTCAGAGACAGGGCTATACCGTGTGAGCAGGCTAAAAAATAGACTCTCTGCCGAAGAGGGAAACAGATTGCATTTACTACTACAATCGATGCTCGAAGATTCTCAAGGGCTAATATTCTCAATTCTTATTGGAAACAATATCTCCACCGCACTTGCCACAAGTATTGCAACTGTGCTTGTAGCAAAACTATCTGGAGCTGACAATTCAGAATATTACGCCACTATTATAATGACACCGACGTTGCTAATATTCGGAGAAATCCTGCCAAAAAGCATTTATTACTACAAATGCGATAGCTATATGCCAAAATCAAGCCCGCTGTTGTGGTTCTCAAATAGGCTATTCACTATGGCAGGCCTAATCAGTGCTATGCGTTTGATGACTCGTATTTTTGAGCGTATCACGCACACGCCAGAGGCTGAAAAAGAGACTCTAATCTCCACAGCGAAAAGGCACATCGAAGGAATTCTCCAAGACACAAAAAACGAGGGATATCTAAGCTATGTACAAAATGATATAGCCAATAGAGTCTTAAATATCTCTCAAATAAAGATAACGTCAGTGATGACAAAAATGAATAATGTCGCAACAGTTAATCTAGACTCTAGCAAAGATGAGCTATTTGATGTATTCAAAAAATACCCCTACACTCGATTTCTAGTATGCGATAAAACACGCAATGATATAGTTGGTTATGTCAATGTATTTAACGCTCTAACTGATAACGGTGAGTTTAGCATAGATAAACACCTAGAACCGATCTATCGATTCACACCTGAGACTGTCGTGATTAAAGCACTAAACAAAATGCACGATGACAAACTGCGCATTGCTTTGATTGCAAAACCTCAAAGAAAATCTAACTATATACCGCTAGGTATTGTAACAATCAAAGACCTTGCCCAAGAAATCATAGGCGAGATAAGCGTTTGTTAGAGAGTAGTATTTTACTCAAATAGCCACTTCGGCAAGTATGACGATTATTTTGTTAATTCACTTGATTTCTGTTAGTTCTTACATGACAATCTTGGTATAGATTATTATGTCTAGAAATTACGCTGGAATAGGAGTTACAAAATGAGCCATCGGTGTTGTATTGCTAAAACAACTCTCACAATTACATCTTTTTTTTTCCTACTACTAACACTGCAAGGTTGCAAAGTAGGCCCAGACTACGAGGCTCCAAACTATCAAGTACCTGATCAGTGGCAAGAGAATGCCATTAGAAGTATGGAGTGTACATCTTCTAATATAGAAAGCTGGTGGGAAGTCTTTAATGATCCAACACTAAATGAGTTAATTAGTGAAGCTAGAACAGAAAATTTAGATCTAAAGACTGCATATACCAGACTCTTAGAAGCTCGCGCAATGCTTGGCGTTGCAAGTGGAAGTAATTCACCTAGAGTTGACGCGATTGGCAGCTACAGAAATTCTGAACCAAGTGAGAGAGGCGCTCTCAAGGGAATTAAAGGCGCAGACTATGATTCAATGAATTTGCACTCGATCGGTTTGGACGCAACATGGGAAATAGACCTATTTGGCCGTATTGGCCGCTCGATCGAGGCCTCGCAAGCTTCACTAGGAGCATCAATTGAAGACTATCGAGATGTTTTGGTGAGTCTATACTCAGATGTAGCACAAACATATATTACTCTAAGAGCCCTGCAATCTAGAATACACTATACTCAAGAAAACATTAAGCTCCAAGAGAAGATGCTAAAACTGATTCAAGATAGACGCAAAGTTGAGCTAGTCGCAGAATTGGATGTTCAACAAGCAAAGCTTGTTTTATCGAGTACCAAATCCTTCTTGCCTCGATTGCGTCAGCTTGAAGCTGAATCAATACACCGCTTGAGCGTACTTCTAGCTCAACCGCCTGCCGCTCTATACGAAAAACTATCAAAGCCTGCAGATATTCCAAAAGTGCCAGATATTGTCACCGTTGGCTTACCAACAGAGTTGCTAAGACAGCGACCTGACATTCGCCGTGCAGAGCGAAACCTAGCTGCCGAGACAGCACGAATTGGCATTGCAACAGCATCACTCTACCCAGTATTCTCGCTCTCTGGAACATTCGCTCTTGAAGCGCAGCAACTCAAGGGTATTGGCGATACAGGTGATAGCCACACATGGGGAATTGGCCCATCAATGCGGTGGAATCTCTTTGATGGAGACCGCGTGCGTAACTATATCAAGGCTCAAGAAGCACGCACTCAAGCAGCTTTGATTAACTATGAACGCACTGTTCTCTTGGCACTTGAAGAAGTGGAAAATGCTATGAATGCCTATGCACGCGAACAGGAGCGTCTCAAATCTTTGCAGGTTTCTGTTGATGCTGCGAAAAAATCGCTCGAATTAGTTCAAGACACTTATGATATTGGATTAACCGATTTCCAAAATGTTCTTGATATGCAAAGATCTTTGACAAAACAAGAAGATCAACTAGCTGAGAGCCGCGGATTAGTGGCTAAAAACTTAGCTCACATATACACAGCATTAGGTGGTGGCTGGACTGTTGACACACCAACTATAAAAGAAGATACACAAAAAGATAATCCCGTAACAGCTAAGAATGACAACTCAAATATAATTAATCCCGTAGAGGAGAAATAAGCATGGCAGCAAAATCAAAAATGAAAATTTTACAATACTTAGTCGGTTTAATTGTGGTGGCTGCAATTATTGCGGGTGTTTTCCTAATTAACTTCAAGAAGGAAAAACCAGAAGAACCTATGGTTGCTCGCCCATTAAAGATGTTTACAGTTGGAGATCTTGCTGGTATTTCATCTCGTGAATATCCCGGTAAAGTGACTGTTAAGGATAAAGCCGATCTCTCTTTTCAAGTTGGAGGTCAAGTGATTGATTTTCCTACCTTAAAAGGACAACGCATTAAAAAAGGTGACATACTCGCCAAACTTGATGACCGAGATTACAAAAATCGCTATAATTCAGCTAAGGCATCTTACAATCAGAAAAAGATATATCTTCAAAGGATTGAAAAAGCCGTTGCCTCTGGCGCAGTCTCTAAGACAGATTTAACAAACGCCCAATCTGCTTACGAACAAGCTTTTGCAAATTTAGAGATTGCCAAGAAAAACCTCCAAGACACAATTCTAAGAGCACCGTACGATGCAATCGTCTCTGACACATACATTCAATGCTTTGAAATGGTAGCTCCAAACAAACCTATTCTTGGCATCCAAGATATACACTATATTCAGGTCGAAGCGTATGTTCCACAAGAACGCATTCTTGAAGCCAATAAAACAAGAGGTGATTTTAGCTATAGCGTAACTTTTGATTCATTGCCTGGAGTTAAGTTTGATGTTAGTTTAAGAGAGTTCACAACAAAGGCAGATCCCAAGACTCAAACTTACACAATAACATTTACCATGCCAATGCAAGACAAATACACCATTCTACCTGGAATGACAGCGACCCTGACTGAAACTCCTATAGCAAGCAAACTTAAGAAAACTGACAACTTAATTGCTCCAATAGATACAGTACCAATTGATGGGCAGGGTCAGTATTACGTTTGGAAAGTACAAAAGACTGGCAAAACTTTTGTAGTACATCGCCAAGATGTAACAGTTGGCAAAGCAATTGGCGATAATATTGAAATTCTAAACGGTTTGGAAAAAGGCGATCGAATTGCGTCTCATGGCGTTAGCCTACTGCGTGAAGGACAACCAGTAAGAGAATACAAGCTCAACAGTAATCAGTAGGGAGAATCACGCATGAATTTTGCTAAACTAGCAATTGATAAGAAGATTATCACGATAGTAATAACGGTGTTGCTCTTTTTTGGCGGCATTAAATCGTACAAACACCTTGGACGCTTAGAAGACCCTGAGTTTACAATCAAAATAGCTAAGGTGATAACCTACTATCCCGGCGCAACTGCAATGGAGGTTTCGGAGGAAGTTACTGACAAGATTGAAACAGCCATCCAGAAACTTGGTCAGGTTAAGAATGTAAAAAGTTTGTCAATGCCAGGCTTCTCATCTGTTGAAGTCGAAATCAAAGATAAGTATATGGCAAAAGACTTGCCGCAGATATGGGACGAGCTAAGACGCAAGGTCAACGATGCCCAATCCGATCTACCACCCGGAACTTCAACTTCTTTGGTGTGGGACGATTTTGGTGATGTATATGGAATCTTCTATGCTATTTATGGAGACGGCTACAGCTACAAAGAAATTTACGAGTATGCTAAGGTGCTTCGCCGTGAACTTCTATTAGTTAAAGATGTCGCGGATGTTAAGCTTTTTGGTGTTAAAGAAGAACGTGTTTACGTTGAGATGTCACGAGAGAGAATTTCACAACTTGGTATTTCACCGCAAATGATTTATGCATCTCTCTCAGGACAAAATGCAGTTGCACCTGCCGGCAATATTGACATTGGGAGCCAGTATGTGCGTATCTTCCCTACAGGAGAACTAACATCTATTGAAGACATCGGAAACGTTTCTATACTAGCGGCTGATGGAAAAACAAAGTTATACCTCAAGGATATCGCAACTATACGCCGCGGTTATGTAGACCCTCCAAACGTGATATTCCGTTTCAATTCAAAACCTGCTGTCGGGCTTGGCATCTCAACCGTCAGCGGTGGCAATGTTGTCGTTATGGGTAAAGCTGTTAGTAAGAGACTCAAAGAATTGCAAGCCGAAACTCCAATTGGAATGGAAATTGGTGTAGTGTCTGATCAAACTGAGACTGTTATAGAATCAATAGACAGTTTCGTTGTCAACTTGATTGAAGCGATTATTATTGTAATCGTAGTCCTTGTATTTGCTATGGGAATGCGCAGTGGTTTGCTAATTGGTGGCATACTACTTCTAGTTATCCTAGCAACATTCATAATAATGGACATTAACCATGTAATGCTGCAAAGGATTAGTCTTGGTGCTTTGATTATTGCACTTGGAATGTTGGTAGACAATGCGATTGTTGTCGTTGATGGCATACTAATTGGTGGCCAAAGAGGAGAAAGTAAAAAAGATGCTGCAATCAAAGTTGTCCAACAGACGACTTGGCCTTTATTTGGTGCTACCTGTGTAGCAATTTTAGCATTTGCCGCGATTGGAACTTCGCAGGATAGCACCGGTGAATTCTGCCGCTCACTATACCAAGTATTACTATATTCACTTATGCTAAGTTGGATTTTGGCAATAACAATCACCCCGCTTGCTGGAATCCATTTCCTACGTGTGGAAAAACTTGAAGGTGAAACAGATCCATACGCTGGAAAATTCTACCAAGCATACCGCAAGATGCTCATATTCTGTGTACGTCAAAAATATATAACAATAACTCTCCTAGTAGTACTACTAGCTGTTGCTATTTATGGATTTGGATTCGTCAAGAAGAGTTTCTTTCCAGATTCGACAAGACCTCAATTTATGGTGCACTTCTGGATGCCTCAAGGAGTTAAAATTGAAAAGACTCAAGAGCAGGTAGAGATTTTTGAGAAATGGATACGCAAGCAACCTGAAGTTACCGATATAACTTCAGTTATCGGGCAAGGTGCTCTAAGGTTCATTCTAACTTATACAGCAGAAGAACCTAATACTGCCTATGGTCTAGTTTTAGTTTCAGTCAAAGACTATCACACCATTAACAACCTTATGGCAAGATGCAATAAGTTCTTAAAGGCAAATTGCCAAGACGCACAGACATTCTGTAGACGCTTTATGCTCGGCCCTGGAGATGCAAATAAAATACAGGTTCGACTAAGAGGCCCTGACCCAGATGTATTGCGTCAATTATCTGATAATGTCAAGCAGATTATGATTGAAGAGCCTGGAGCTGTCGATATAAATACAGATTGGCGACAAAAGGTCCCTTTGCTTCGTCCAATCATATCAGACGCAGCCGCACGCAATGCGGGACTAACTCGCAAAGAAATTGCAAAAGCACTCCAATCAGCGACCGCAGGAACGACAGTTGGCTATTACAGAGAGAAAGATGAGCTTATTCCGGTTGTATACCGCGCTCCTGCAGATGAACGTTCAAACGTTCAAAAGCTCTCAGACATCCAAATATACAGCCCGATATCACAAGGCTTTATTCCTATCAGACAGGTTGTTACTGATTTCAAGATTGTTTCTGAGAATCAGATAATACGCAGACGTGATAGATTACCAACTATTACAGTTCGTTGCGACCCAAAGAGTGGGCCTGCAACGGTTGTATTTGAAAAACTACGACCAAAGATTGAAGCTATCCCGCTCCCTGAAGGCTACAGCATGGAATGGGGAGGTGAGTATGAAAATTCTACTCGTGCTCAATCAGGTTTGGCTGCAATGCTTCCAACTATATGCTTGTTTATGGTTTTGATAGTTATAATGCTCTTTAACTCACTCAAGAAGCCTCTTGTTATCTTTGCAACAGTCCCACTAGCGATAATAGGCGTGACTCTTGGCCTGCTTGTTATGGACCAGCCGTTTGGGTTTATGGCACTGCTAGGATTCTTGAGTTTAACTGGTATGCTAATAAAGAACTCTGTTGTGCTTATTGATGAGATTAATAATCAACTTAACTCTGGTGTTGCACCTTTCGATGCAGTTATCAATTCTGGTGTTACACGTATTCGCCCTGTTGTTATGGCAGCGGCAACAACTGTGCTTGGAATGATACCTTTGCTTACAGATGCTTTCTTTGTTGCAATGGCTGTTACCATTATGTTCGGATTGACTTTCGCAACAATACTAACACTGATTGTTGTACCGGTTCTCTATGCAACATTCTTTGGAATTAAAGAAGAAAAAGAAGAGTAACAGATACGAAGTTTCCGTTAAAACTAAAAGCCCTTCATTGAGATAAGTCAATGGAGGGCTTTTTTTATTAGTTTTTTACCATGAAGAAATTGAAGATCATGAAGGATGCGATGAAGTTTGGAATTGCTGAGGAATATTGCTTAACGCTTGCAACGCTACCACTGACAAAAAAGTTGCTCTACAGTTTTATTTGTTTTGATTCTCTATTGTGTAACTGGAATGCCCATAGCAGCCTTTACACCAACAACTAGCATTTGTACTCCAACCACTGCAAGAATTAGCCCCATTAAACGGGTAACGATACTAAGCTTGTTTTCGCCTACAACAGTTGTTATCTTTAAGCTAAAGATAAAACAAAAGAAAGTAATAAAGCATAGAAATGTGAATGTAGCAATTGTTACTGTAACATCAGTCCAGCCCCCTGCAGCTGAATAATTCATTGCGGTTGCAATAGTTCCAGGTCCGGCAAGAATCGGGACAGCCAAAGGAGACACGGCGATATCTGCATCATCACTTTCTTTGGCTGTATGTAATTTTGAATTTTCTCCGTGAAGCATATGGTAACCAATAAGAAAAACTAAAACACCCCCTGCTATTTGAAGTGCGGGGAGGGTTATGCCAAAGAGATGAAATATTATTTTTCCTAAAACTGCAAATAGCAAAATTATAATAAATGTTATCATTATAGATTTACGAGCAATCTTAATTTGTTCAGACTTGCACTTATCAGCCGTTAATGCGGCAAAAACAACTGTATTAGCAACAGGATTCATAACTGCAAAGAATGCGAGAAAAACTGTAATTGTATGCTCAAGTATATGATTCATATTTCACCCTTTCTGGTAAAGATTGATAAGGAACTGCAGTAAATATCTAGTAAGCATAACATGCAGCAAATTAAAAAGACTGTGTTTTTCTGTTTAATATGTTAAAGCTATCTTAGATTCTTCTGCCTATGGGTCCCTTTATTATCAACCACAGCTTTTACGATATCATTTATCGCTGCCCTACTTGCTCCGTTAGCCTTGTTTGCAATTATTGAAAATATATAGTTACCGCTACCGTTTCGTACAAAACCACTCAGCGCCTTGACTCCATTTATCGTACCGCTCTTGGCGAATATCTTGCCTCTATATGCTTTTTCTTTAAAATGAGAACGTACTGGGGCAGAACCTCTAACTCCACCAATCGCTAGAGTTGAGATAAATAGTTCTCTGTAATCGCTGTCATAGACATCTTGCAAGATTCTAGCGAACGCATTAACTGAGACTTTATTCTTTGCGCTAAGCCCGCTACCATCATCGAGAATGTATTCACTTTTGTCAACTCCAAGCTCGCCGAGATATTTCGCCCTTATTGTGTTGGCATGAGCCCATTGGCCATTGATATGCTTTTGTGTGAAATGAGCAGAGAGAGTTTTCATAAGAGACTCAGCCGCAAGCCCAAAACTGTCTCTATTGCAGCGCTGCATAACATCGCTAATACTATCCGATATCGTAACAATTGGCTTTGAATTGAGCTTGTCTGCCATATACTGTTCTACAACACTACCCTCAACCGATATTCCGCTAGAGATGAGCTTCTCGGCAAGCAAAACACCGAAATAAGATGCTGGCCTATCAATCGTAACCTTAACAGGAACACTACTTCGATAGCATTTTCCATATAAGGTAATATTATTAGAGTTGGCAGGTCTTGCACACCATAGCGTGTTGCGTTTCTTCTTGTTTACTTTTGCCTTATTTATCAGATTCACATAGTTTGTCTCTGGAATCAAATGCGCGACGACTCTGTTGCCCTTTACTTTTGCTGCAACTTCAATGTAGTTTCCGTTGTAATTTAAACCACAAACCTGAGAGGCATAATATCTATTAAGCTGAGATAGCGGCCAAGATGGATGGATTCTCTGGTCGTCAAAGACACAGCTATCCACATAGATATTTTTGATTCGATTAACTTTGATATTCTTAAGAGCCGCCGCTATTTTCTCAAACACCCAGCCAGATTCCCTATGATATTTTTTGTCGGTATCTCTATCACCCAAGAGAGGGTCGCCGCTACCTACAATAATGAGACTATCGTCTTGGAGATAAACTTTAGTTTGGAACTCGTAGTCACTGCCAAGGTATTTAATCGCAGAGGCTGTCGTTAGTAATTTCATATTTGATGCAGGAACAAGCCCAAGCTTGCTGTTGTGGGAATACAATATTTTCTTGGTATCAGCGTCAACAACAATAACACCAAATCTAACTTTAGACACCTTGCGTGAGGAAATTATTTTATTAAGCTTGCTGGAAAAATTAGAAGCAAATACATTGGCGCAGAAAAGCGAGAGAATCACTACAATTTTTATATAACGGGCTAAAATCACTGGTTTACCTTTTAATCGTCCTTGAATAATTGAGCATCCTATGCTTACTAGATTTTGGTTTAAAAGATAGATACCAGAAATAACAGATAAATTCAAGTATGACAGCAAAAGAACTTGACCAGATCCGTATTTATAAGATAATCTAGAATTTCGGAAATTACAATCCAACCATAAATAATGACGATAGGACACGATATGAAAGTCGCTTATTTTGACTGTTTTGCTGGAGCCGCAGGAGATATGATCTGCGGTGCATTAATCGAGGCTGGTGCAAGTATTGAATATCTGCGCAGCTCAATAGATGCATTTGAGATGAAAGAGCTCAAGGAACTCGCACTTGAGAAGGTTATAAGATGCGGAATCTCCGCCACAAAATTCACTCCTATGCTAGAGACGCACCACCATCATGATGACCACGAGCATAAGCATGAACATAGCCACAAACATCATCATCACCACGAACATAGGAATCTCTCTACTATAACAGAGCTGATTAAATCAAACGACAAGCTGCCTGATAAGGTAAAAGCCGATTCAATCGCAATATTTGAATTGTTAGCACAAGCGGAAGCAAAGGCGCATGGTGTTGATATAGATAGTGTTCATTTCCATGAGGTTGGCGCAGTAGACTCAATCACAGATATCGTCTGCGCATGCCTTTGTATAGACTATCTTGGTATAGAAAAGGTTTACTCAAGCAAACTAACACTCGGCAGCGGGCATGTACATTGCGCACACGGAGTTGTCTGCGTCCCAGCACCAGCAACATTGGCGCTTATCCACGGTATACCAACTCAGCCAGGATTAATCGAAAAGGAACTTCTCACTCCAACCGCTGCGGCAATCTTGAAATATTACAGCTCTTCGTTTGGAGCAATGCCCCAGATGACAATCTCGGCGACTGGTTACGGAGCAGGTTCGCTCGACCCGAGTGAATTTGCAAATGCCACCAGAGTTGTCATTGGCGAGATAGACGAACAGAAGAGCTTCGAGCAAGACTCAATTGATATCTTAGAATGCAATATTGACGATGCAACGGGAGAAATGATTGCTGATTCAATAGAATCCCTAAAAGACATCTCTGGTGTTCTCGATATCAGCTACCAAGCAATAACAATGAAAAATGCAAGAGCCGCAATCAAGCTAAGCATAATGGCAACCACAAAAGACAGTGAGAAAATAGCTGACAAAATCCTCACCACAGGACTAACACTTGGAGTGCGCAAATACAGGGCAGAGAGAAAGAAACTCTATCGAGAGTTTGTAAAGGTCAAAACAGACTACGGCAATATAAACGTAAAACTCGGTCGCCTTGGTGGCGCAGAGGGAAAAATAGTCTTTGTAAAGGCAGAACATAGAGACGCTAAAGAAGCCGCGCAAGAAAGCCAAAGAACAACTAGAGAAATAGCCGCCCTAGCCGAATCCCTTGCCATCCAAACGTAGTAAAACCGGGACTGGTACGTTCGGTCGAAGACCGGTTGCAGGCGTCCCGGCTTTACGGCCCAACCCTTACGCAAAGTCCAAACACAAGTAAAACTGCCCCTAATAAAGAATTTAATCTTTTAAAAAAAGCTAAATCGCTGTTATACTCTTGGAAAATATTAAGAGTTTCTTAATTTCGGTTTTAGGCTATATACCACTTAGGGTAAACAGAATTATGTGCGAAAATCATAAGAGCGACAAAGGCGTCTTTTTGGCGCAGGTTAGATATAACGAGCCAATTGGAGACTACTACTATCGGCTTAGTCTCGAATTCTCTGGCAAAGGTGCGGCGAGCTTTGCTAAGGCAAAGCCGGGGCAATTTCTTGAGATTAAAGTCAATACATTATCAAACCCCGCTATCTTGGATATCCCAGAGCATCTGCGCGATGCTTCTAGAAGAAACGTCTTACTGCGCAGGCCGTTTAGTTTTGTTGATATTCAAGAAATAGATGAGAATAAAACTGTTGTTGACATCATATATCTAGTCACAGGAGCCAGCACCGTTCGTATGACGACAATCTGCCCTCAAGATGAGCTAAGCATTACAGGGCCTCTTGGAAACGGATTCTCGATTGATAGCAGCAAAGACTGCGTAATTCTCGTCGCCGGCGGAGTTGGAGTTCCTCCGATTGAGCATGTCGCAAACTGGCTAACTAAAAACAGAAAAGATGTAAAAACAGTAGCGTTTATTGGGGCAAGAAGCAAGGGGCACCTGCCGTTTGCGAGTACCCAGAAAGCTGACGCTAAAACCATCGAAGAACTCGAATCTATTGGCGTAGAAACTTTTGTAACGACTGATGATGGCTCGTTTGGCGATAGTGGGTTTGTTACCGATAGGCTCGGCAAATGGCTCAGCGCAAACAAAATAGATACAAACAAAACTCTAATCCTAAGCTGCGGCCCTGAACCGATGCTGGCAAATCTATCCAAACTAGCGGAGAAATCAAATATTGAAGCTCAAGTTAGCCTTGAGCGGATGATGGCATGCGGAATCGGGCTTTGCCAGAGCTGCGCGGTAGAGGTAGAGAAAAAGCCAGACAATCAAACAAACGATAACAGCACAGAGACCACCTACAAGCTTTGCTGCAAGGATGGGCCTGTCTTTAATTCTAAAGAAGTGATTTGGTGATTTATGAGTGATATAAGCATTGATTTTCTTGGTCTAAAACTTAAAAACCCCGTCTTTACTGCCTCTGGAACATGCGGCTATATTGACGAGCTCGGCAACTATATGGATATAAACTCTCTTGGCGGCTTCATCACCAAGAGCATCTCAATCAAACCGCGCATGGGAAACAAAGTTCCTAGAGTGGCAGAGACTAACTGCGGTATGATAAATGCGATTGGTTTGGCAAATATTGGGCTTGAGAAATTTGTTAAAGAGAAACTGCCAATCATCGAGAAATGCAGCGTCCCTGTTTTCGTTAATCTGGCAGGTGAGACAATTGAAGATTATGTCAACGTCACAAAAGCACTTGCAGAATACGATTCTATCGCAGGTTTTGAGCTTAATATTAGCTGCCCAAACGTTAAGGCTGGCGGCATAACTTTCGGTACCGATCCAAAAGCGATAGAAAAGATTACCAGCGAGGTCAAAAAAGCCACCTCTGGCAAACCAATGATTGTCAAGCTTACGCCAACGGTAACGGATATTAGCGTTACCGCGCAGGCGGCGGTTAATGCTGGAGCGGATGCGCTTAGTCTGGTCAACACCTTTACGGCTATGGTAATTGATATTGAAAAGAGAAAGCCCGTGCTATCAAATAGAACAGGCGGCTTGAGCGGGCCTGCAATAAAACCAATTGCCGTGTATCTGGTTAACAAAGTTTACAACGAAGTGGCAAAGCCAGCTGGAATACCAATAATGGGACTAGGCGGAATTCAGTCTGCAAGCGATTGTATTGAGTTTATGATTGCAGGGGCTAGCGTAGTTTCTGTTGGAACGGCAACATTTGTCGAGCCAAACGCGACGCAGCGCATCGCAGAAGATTTGAGAGAGTATTGCCAACGCAAAAATATCAGCAAACTCTCAAGCATTATTGGCTGCCTAGAGTAAAATGAGAAAACGCTGAGACTATAACGATACTTGAGAGCGTAGATATATGGAAACAATAAAATTACTATACGATTTCTTTCCAACAGCAGTATTTACTGGCAAGAGCTTAATATTTATCAGCGAAGATTTCCGAGTGGAACTTACCGAGCATAAAGAGTCTAACTTTTGCAGTATAGGGAAGACTCCTTCTATTATTCGCGTTAAGATTTCCAAGAAGGCTCTAAACGGAGAGTTTGTGCCTGGACATAGAGAAGATTTTCAAATTCAATCGCTTGGCGAATTAGCAAACCAAATCGATAAATACATCCAATGCGCAGTCGGGCAAAATATCAGAGAAGACGCTTGATATGAATGAAGTGCGATGTAAAGAAACCAAAGATTCTCTAATCATATTCGCCAAGATAGTACCAGGCAGTAGCAAGACTTCAATTGAAGGCTTATTTGATGGAATGCTAAAAGTTAAAATAGCCGCGCAGCTGGAAAAGGGAAAGGCCAATAAAGAGCTTATATCTTTTCTTGCAAAAAAACTCGGCGTAAAAAAACGTGATATTTCTGTAATCTCAGGGCACACAAATCCACTAAAACAATTGGAAATCAAAATGGCTGACAAAACTATTTTAGAGAAGCTAGATATTTAGGAAGCTAAATGAGTCGATTAATCTCAACATTATCTTTTGTTGTAATCTTAATGTTAGCAACAACGTTGTTTGCGCAGAAACTATACAACGCAGATAAGACTGGCATTGATGTTCGCACTATAGATAAGCTTCTCTCTCTTGAGGATAGCGATATAGACATCGCTTCTGCGGCGCTTCATTTCTCAAAATATTGGTCTACAAATAGCAATGTACTTAGATATCGATATATTATAGACGATATGAGCCGTGAGATATTGAAGCGTTTGGATAAAGAGAATATTCCCCGTGATTATAGAGCAATCCCTGTAATTAATAAATATCTCTTTGAGGAAAAAGGGTTCCGCCCTACCCCAAATGCTGATGACCCGCAAGACCTTTTCCTGCACAGCGTAATCAATAAAAAACGTGGCTACTGTCTTAGCCTATCAATTTTATACCTATCAATCTCTGAGCGCCTAGGATTACCACTCTACGGCGTTGTAGTTCCTGGCCATTTCTTTGTACGCTACGATGATGGTGAATATCGATTCAACATAGAAACAACAAGTTCTGGCGCATCAATCTCAGACAAGGACTATATCAGAAGGTTCTCTCCGCCAAAAAACAGCATCTATATGAAGAATCTAACATCACGCGAAACCCTAGCCTGTTTTTTCAATAATCTAGGCAACTGCTATATGCAATCGGGTGAGATAAAAAATGCTGAATATATTTTAAAACTCTCAAGCGACCTTGGCGATTCGTTAGTAGAGGCAAAGCTCAATCTTGGTAATGTTTACTTAAAAGAAGACAAGCCTAAACTAGCTCTAAACCAATACAAAGCAGCACTGGAAATCTTGCCTGATAATGCACAGATCAATTACAATATTGGCAATGCGTATAACCAATTAGGGCAAACAGCCAACGCAATCAATTCTTATGAAACTGCGATAAATCTTAATCCAAACTACACCAAGCCATACAAGAGTATCGCTTTGATTTACAAAGAAGAAGGTACTATTAACAAAGCCATATATTGGCTTGAGAAGGCATCATCTATCGACACAAAAGACCCAACGATATACCTTTCACTTGCAAATATATACCGAACGCTTGGCAAATACGATATGGCAATAGAGAACTACCTAAAAACGCTTGAGCTTGCTCCCAATTCCACTAGCGCAAACATCGGCATGGGCTTCTCTAAATTAAATCTTGGGCTCTACAAAGAAGCTATTGGGTATTTTGATATAGCAGTTGCCGATTCTCCAGATGCAATAAACGCATATATAGGGCTCTCAATCGCATACAAAAACTTAGGGAACAACTATGCACTGATAAAAACCTACGAGAGACTCTTAGAATTAGAACCAGATAATCTTTCTGTAATGACAAATTTGGCAAACACCTATTACCAAGAGCAAGAATATGAAAATGCCGCCAAGAATTACGAAATAGCACTAGAAATATCGCCACAATCACCAGATATTCTATACAATCTTGCGGCATCTTACGTTATGATGCAAGAATATTCGAAGGCTCTGAAGTATCATCTTCTCTTTGTAGAGTTAGCTCCTCACAGTGGAGAGGGATATAATGCTCTAGGGCTAGATTACTACTATATTAGAGATTACAAAAATGCTTTGAGATATTTAAATCTTGCAAAGAAAAACGGATTTAGCGTACAGGAGAGTCTTCTAGAGAGACTTAAAAAAATTGTCGAAAAATAAGGAGATAGTCAGATGAAACCAATCAAGAAAATCATAGGCAAAGTCATAAGTATCATAATCTTACTCATACTTATATTCATTGGCCTCTTCGTCCTTTTTGGTGAGCGCGCTATCAAAGTAGCAATCGAAACTGCTGGAACAAAAGCTCTTAATGTTGATGTTAGTGTTGAAGGATTAGACTTGAGTCTTCTAAGAGGTCAAATGGAAATTACTGGTCTAAATGTTGCAAACCCTGCCGGTTTTAAAATGCCATACATTTTAAAAGCCAATCAAGTCTACGCAGATATCGATATGGGTTCTCTATTCAAAGATACGGTAGTCATAAAACAAATCAAGCTTGACGGTATAGTCCTCTCATTCGAACAAGAAGGCCTAAAAAGTAACGTCTCAACATTATTAAAAGCTGCTACTGCAAACAGTGGAAGCTCAAAAGATGATAAAGAAGAGAAAAGCAAAGAAGAGCAAGATAAAGATGTTGCAAAAGAGGATGAATCTTCTCAAGGTGGTAAGAGCCTAGTAATTGACGACTTGTTAATCACAAATGTGAAAGTTCAGGTAAAAATGCTACCTGGGTTGGGTAATAAGAAAGATATGTCGGTAACGCTCTCCAAAATGGAATTCAAGGATATTGGAAAATCAAAGAAGGTTGACCTTTCTAAGCTTACAGAAATAATCTTCTTGAAAATAACAGATCAATTGACTAAAGAAGCTGGCAATATCATACCTGCCGACGCCCTAAATGGAATCAAGGATATCAAGCCTGGCGATTTACTTGAAAATAGCATCGGGAAAATGCTTGACAATAAAAACAAAAAAGACCCGCTTAATCAAATTGAAGATGCCACTAAGGGAACACTTGATGGCATAGGCAATCTATTCAAAAAAGATAAGAAGTAACAAGAGTAGCACATGAAACACAACAAGAAAGTATGTATAGCCCTCAGCGGCGGAGTTGATAGCTGCGTCGCTGCGGCTTTATTAATGAAACAAGGCTACGACTGCCTTGGCGTTCATATGATAACTCACGATGGTGGCAAGCATGAGAGCTTGGAAGCAAAGAAAATTGCCGATAAGCTTGGCTTGAGCCTAGAAATTCTGGATTTGCGCGGTGAGTTTGAAAAGGTTATAGAATATTTCTGCACAGAGTACAGCCTTGCACGCACTCCAAACCCCTGCGTTTTCTGCAATCGAGAGATAAAGTTTGGTTATCTTTGGGACTACGCAAAAAAAAAGAATTGTGATTTTTTTGCTACAGGTCACTACATACGCTCTCTGGATATTGATGGCGATAAGTGCTTATACAGAGCAAGTGATTTATCAAAAGATCAATCGTATGTACTCTCAATGATTGACAAAGAAGTGATTAAGCACATACTTCTTCCTTTGGGAGAGTTAAAAAAACAACAAATCCGCCAAATCGCGGCGGAGTTAGAGCTTGGCATTGAGGACAAGGCAGACTCTCAAGAAATATGCTTTATTCCAGACAATGACTATATTGCAAGATTAGAACAAGAAAGACCGGAGCTCGCAAAAGAAGGCGATATAGTTTTTACAGATGGCAGAGTTCTTGGCAAACACAGTGGACTCCACAGATTCACAATCGGACAACGACGTGGGCTTGGAGTTGCAGTTGGCTCGCCAATTTACGTAGTCAAGCTTGATTTGGAAACAAATACTGTCGTTCTAGGCGAAAAGAAAGATTTAATGACAAGCTCACTTGTCGCGGATGGCCTGAATTGGCTTTGCGCAAAACCAAAAGAAGCGTTTGATGCGATTGTTAAAGTACGCTACAACCACAGCGGAGCCAAAGCAACAGTAACCCCAGAAGATGATTGCGCAACAATTAGATTCAATGAAGAGATATCGGCAATAACTCCAGGTCAGGTGGCTGCAATCTATAGAGAGGACGCCCATGGCACAAGACTGCTTGGAGGCGGTTGGATTCTCTCTAGCGGGGAGGATAGATAATGACCTTTAATAGCATATTCGATGATGGTAACATTACAGCACGTTGCAAATCTCAAGAAAAGAAACACAAAGCAATGTTAATTCACCCAGGAGCGCTTGGAGACTGCATCCTTACTCTTCATCTGTGCGATTTCATTAAATCTCATATGCGAATAGATGTCCTTGATTATGTTGGCAATATCGATCATATCGCCCTATTCCCCGGCAAAACGGTTGTGGACAAAACCCGCAGTATAAACAGTATAGATTTTTCGAAATTATTTATAGACCCTAGTGAATTCTCCCCAGATAATGAACCCAAACTTGTGGCAGACTTGGCAGGATACGACTGGATATTTAATTTCATAGGTGATAAAGGTGGCAACTTTGAGAAGAACCTAATCTCTACACTCTACCACACAACATCTGGAGATGTTGTTACTCTCGGCGCAAAACCACCTGCTGAATATGCGCATCATATAAGTAAGTTCCATATTGATGATCTTGTAAACGAAAAATACGCTGCGATTGAAGCGTTTACCCCGCCAGAAGATTGGAAATTCGACTTCGAGAAACCAACTATAAACCTCAGCGATTCACAAAAGGCCAACGGGGAAAAACTTCTACACAAATACTTACCAAATACAGACCACCCTACAATAATAATTGCCCCCGGTAGCGGTAGTATTGAGAAAAATTGGCACATAGACAACTACAAACAACTTGCATTAGATTTAAAAGACAAGAAGACTAACGTTCTATTTATCCTTGGCCCTAGCGAACTTGAAAGAATGAAGCCATCTGAGATTGATACGCTCAAGAAAATCGCACCAACAGTATCATCTCTAAACACTATCGAGCTAACAGAGTTAATCTCAAACGCCGACGTATTTATCGGTAACGACAGCGGAGTATCGCACCTTTCTGGGGCAACTGGAATCTCAACAGTAGCAATCTTTGGAAAGACTAATCCTGCGACATATTCCCCTATCGGGCCCAAAGTGAAAATTGTAGAGCAAAGTAGTAGTGCATTTGCCCAATACAGCAAAGACGCAGTTGACGAACTTGTGAATATTACTACGGAAGTGCTGAAGTAAAACCGGGACTGGTATGTTCGGTCGAAGACCGGTTGTACCTGTACCGGCTTTACGGTCCAACCCAGTACGTCACTTTCAATCGCAGTAAAACTGGGACACCTGCAACCGGCCGAAGGCCGAACGTACCAGTCCCAGTTTTACTATTTGACCTTATCCTTATTGGGCTATATAATTTGGGATTAGAACAAAGAACCTTTAAGGAATTTATCGATCATGCAAAATAAAACTCTTGGTGAGCTTGCTGAGTCTGTAGGTGGCAAAGTAATTGGAGATGAAAATCTCACAATAACCAATATCGCACCGCTTATGGAGGCAAAGGCTGGAGATATCAGCTTTTTATCAAACAAAAAATACAGAAAGCACTTAACAACAACAAAAGCCTCTGCGGTAATTACAGATAAAGAAACATCCTCATCTGCGCAGGCACTTTTGCTTGTTGACGATCCATACTATGCATTCTGCCAGATAGCAGAGTTTATGTTTGGCCATCGCAAGCACCCCTCTTGCGGAATAAGTGAAAAGGCAAGTGTAAGCAAAACTGCCAAGATTGGAGAAAATAGCAATATTCAAGATTTTGTAACAATCTCTGATAATGTAGAGATTGGCTCTGGTTGCAATATTTATCCTGGCGTTTTTGTAGGGCCAAACACAAAAATCGGAGACAACTGTATTTTATACCCAAACGCCGTTATTTTTGATGACTGCATCGTTGGTAGTGGCGTTATTATTCAGGCAAACGCAACAATTGGCCAAGATGGTTTTGGTTTTGCAACTCATAATGGAGAGCATCACAAGATCCCTCACATAAGTAAGGTAATCCTTGAGGATAATGTAGAAATAGGAGCCAACGCTGCTATTGAGCGTGGTTCTTTAATGGATACAGTCATTGGTACTGGAGCTAAAATTGGGGACTCTGTAGTGATTGGTCATGGGGCAAAAATTGGCGCAGGCTGTTTACTTGTTCCACAGGTTGGAATTGCAGGAACTGCCGAACTTGGTCAATACTGTGTAATCGGCGGTCAATCTGCCGTTACTGGCCATTTGAAAGTCGGCAATATGGTGATGCTAGCGGCTGGGTCGGCAATTATCAACGATGTCGAAGATGGGAAGATTATGGCAGGTTCTCCAGCGATAGAAGCTTCTCAGGCTAAAAGAGCATATCGAACATTTGCAAAACTCCCAGAGATGCGGCAGACAATAAATAAACTTAAAAAACGTCTTGATGAATTAGAGAGCAAACAATAATATCTCAAGGAAGGCTCATTGAGAGTGAAAAATTCATCTGAGCAAATTATTGGTCTTATTGCAGGTCAGGGTAGGTTGCCCTTCATAATCGCCCAAGGTGCCAAGAAACGCGGCGTCCGTGTTGTCTGCGCGGCTCTGAGCGGTAATGCCGAACCGGAACTTGCGAGCCTTGTAGATGAATTTCACGAAGTCCCAATCGCTCGGCTTGGCGCTTGGATATCAAAACTTAGAAAATATGGTGCAAGTGACACTGTAATGGTAGGTAGAGTTTCAAAGAAGCGACTTCAAGACGGTTCCATCTTCAAGCTTATCTTAGCATACTTACCAGACTGGCGAGTTCTTAGGACATACTTTATCAGGCTGCGCGGCAAAGACAAACGAAACGACACCCTTCTGTGCGCATTAGCAGATGAACTCTCAAGCGGAGGAATCAATTTGATAGACTCAACAAAATACTGCAAGGAGCATTTGGCAACTAAAGGTACTATGACAAAAACCAAACCGAGTTCTGGTGTTTTAGATGATATAGAGTTTGGCTGGAAACTCGTCAAAAAAATGGGAGAGCTTGATATTGGTCAAGCGATTGCCGTTAGCGACGGCGACATCATAGCAGTCGAGGCTATTGAGGGAACCGCAAGAATGATAAAACGCGCTGGCGAGCTTTGCAAAAAAGGCGGCTGGACTCTAATAAAGACAGCAAAACCAGACCAAGATATGCGTTTTGATGTTCCTTGCGTTGGCGTAGAAACGATTAAGGGCTTAAAAGAAGCTAATGCCAAATGCCTCGTCATTGAAGCGGGCAAGACTATAATCATCGACAAACCAGAAACAATTGAACTCGCAGACAAACTAAAAATAGCCATTGTTGGCCACTGACCCACAAACGGAACGGATTAGAGCGGTTTATCTTCATAAACGACCAAAAGATTTTAAACGCAGATGAACGTTGAGTAACGCTTGCAACGCTACCCCCTAATCACTGACGACTAACACTATATATCAAGCGCAATATTGCGCCCATATCATAGTAGAATGCCTTTGACCAAACCTTAGTTCTCTGGTAAAATTCCCTGCAATATGAAGGGACCTCTAATTATGAGAGGTCCCCTACGGTTAAATAATGGATAACTATGAAAAAAAAAGACAATTTAGCAGCATTTAAACGTATATGGAAATATGTTTGGAACCAGTGGCAGCGAGTTATCGGTGTAGTCTTGTGGTCTATACTAATCGCAATGATGTTTACCACGAGCTTCTTAACACTCTTGCCAATTTTAAAAGTTATGATGGGTAGCGAGGGGCTACACGGATGGGTGGATCGTAAAATTTCTAGCAATAGATACGATATGAAATTTTATGTTCCAGACATCACAGATTATCAAAACGACAGTTCAGACGGAGGAATTAACCACTACCTCTTAATAACAAAGGTAAATAAAGAAGGATGGGCTGATGAAGCTGGGTTAATGAGCCAAGATAGAATCATTGGAGTTGGCAACGCAATCAGTGAAAAAATCCCAAATATTCCTTCAACCAAACTTCTTGAAGAACTAGCTACAACAAAAAATGTATCTGATCTTACAATTCAGTTTTTGCGTACCAATTCTCTAGGAGAAACCGAGAGAAAAGAAATCCATGCCAAGCCGCCCAAATATCATTTCTACTACGATACAATGCAATGGCCGGCAAGCTTCTTACCACGCAATGAAACCAAAGATGTTAAAGCTAAGGCAATCATTATCGTAATGATTGTCATGTTGGCACTAACAATATTTCGTTGTATCGCTAGATTCTTCCAAACGTATTTAGCAGACAAAATTATGAATATCGCCGTAGGCCAACTCAGAGACGACCTATTCAGGCATATCGTCAATATGCCAGTTGGTTTCTTCTCTAGTAAGGGAACTTCCGATACAACAAGTCGCTTGATTAATGATGTGGCTCAATGCGGAAAAGGGGTCAAAGTTCTTCTTGGCAAAACAATCAGAGAGCCAATCAAAGCCGCTTCTTGTATTGGAATGGCTGTATGTATAAATTGGCAGATGACATTAATATTTATAGCTGCCGCGCCATTTACCATTGCTGCATTTGGCATATTAGGTAGAAAGATTAAGAAAGCTAGCAAACGATCTCTACAATCTACATCTCGAATGCTCGGACTTATCCAAGGAGCAATGGCAGCCCTTCGAGTTATTAAAGTCTACAATCGCCAAGACCATGAAGTTAAAAGCTATAGAGAGGCAAATGAAATTCTAATCAAAAGGCTCTTGAAGGTCTCTCGAATTGAGAGGATGACAAACCCTCTACTAGAAGTGCTCGGCATGATAGCCTGCGCGGCCGCATTGATATTTGGAGCGTCATGGGTAACTAAGGGAAATATAGAACCGTCTGAATTCTTCGTCCTACTCGCTTTCCTTGGCACTGCGGCAGATTCAATCAGAAAAGTAAGCGGTGTTTGGAATAATGTCCAAGCTGCAAATGCCGCTGCAGAGAGGGTTTTTGAAGTCATTGATTATCCACTCGAACATGAAGAGCCTGATGCGTTCGAGCTTGAGCCAATGAAAGAAGAAATTGTCTTTAAGGATATCACATTTACTTACCCTAACGCCCAGTCGGCAGCCCTTAGAAACTTAAACCTAAAAGTAAAGGCGGGTCAGACAATCGCCATTGTTGGGTCAAACGGAAGTGGTAAGTCGACTTTAATTAATCTCATACCAAGATTCTACGACCCTGACAGTGGGCAAATTACTATTGACGGAAAAGATATCCACAAAGCAACCGCAAAAAGCCTGCGCAGTCAGATTGGTATGGTAACTCAGGGTATCATTACTTTTAACGACACTGTCGCCAATAACATAAGCTATAGCAAACCAGATGCGACAATGGAAGAGATAGTTGAAGCATCTAAAAAAGCTTTTGCACACGAATTCATTGAGCGGCTCCCTGATGGCTACAACACCATGATAGGTGAGCATAGCTCTGGTTTCAGTGGCGGGCAACTGCAAAGAATAGTTATCGCTAGAGCGATACTTAAAAACCCTGCCATTCTAATTTTTGATGAAGCAATGAGTCAGGTTGACGCAGATAGTGAGATGAAGATTCACAACGCCCTGTCAACTATAATGAAGGGAAGAACCTGCTTCTTGATCGCGCATAGATTTAGCACTGTAATATCAGCAGACTCTATTGCAGTAATAGATGCTGGTGAAGTAATCGCTCAAGGAACTCATGACGAACTAGCGCAAAACTGCGCTATCTATAAGCGACTATACGAGACGCAGTTATTAAAATAGGCGTGACTGCATATTTAGCTGACACATGTATTTAAGATTATTATAAAAGGCAGAGTAATATGCAACGTAAGGGAATAATACTAGCTGGTGGCTCTGGTACGAGGCTTTACCCGCTAACTCGTTCGGTTAGTAAGCAATTACTACCTATCTACGATAAGCCAATGATTTATTACCCTCTCTCTACGCTAATGCTTGCAGGAATTAGGGAAATCCTGCTTATCTCTACACCGCAAGATTTACCCCTATTCAAAAAGCTTATGGGTGATGGCTCACAGTGGGGTTTATCGCTAAGCTACGCAGAACAACCATCCCCTGACGGTCTTGCGCAGGCATTTATAATAGGTAAAGAGTTTCTAGATAACTCTCCCGCCGCTTTAGTTCTAGGCGATAATATTTTCTACGGGCATGGACTAATCGAAGATCTCCAAGCAGCAAACGCTGATAAAGATAACGCTACAATATTTGGTTACTACGTCAAAGACCCGCAGCGTTACGGTGTGATTGAATACGACAATAATGGCAAGGTTTTAGGTCTAGAAGAAAAACCAATAAATCCAAAATCTAACTATGCTGCGGTCGGTTTATACTTCTACGACTCACAGGTCAGCGAGCTAGCCGAACAAATCAAACCATCAGCTAGAGGAGAGTTAGAGATAACAGATTTGAACAAAGAATATCTCAAACTCGGCAAGCTCAACGCTAAGATGCTAGGGCGTGGAACTGCATGGCTAGATACTGGAGAGCACGAAGCAATGCTCCAAGCTTCAAATTACGTGCAAACAATACAACAAAGACAAGGATTGATGGTCTGCTGCCCCGAAGAAATAGCTTTTCATAACAAATGGATAACTGCGCAAGAAGTCATTAATCAAGCCGAGCCTCTAAAGAACAATGAATATGGCAAGTATCTTATTGAGATGATAAATCGATGAATGTTATAAAAACAAAATTAGATGGTGCTTTAATAATAGAACCCAAAGTTTTTGGAGATAAGAGAGGCTTCTTCACAGAAACTTATCACGCAAAGAGATATCATGATGTGGGGCTCAATGTTACCTTCGTACAAGACAATTTGAGCCTTTCAGCCAAAGGCGTTTTACGTGGGCTTCATTACCAAAATCCAAGCCCACAGGGCAAGCTGGTACAGGTATTAGACGGCGAAGTATTTGATGTTGCCGTTGATATACGAGTTGGGTCACCAACATTTGGGCAAACAGAGAGCGTAATTCTAAATAGTGAGAATAAAAGGCAGTTCTATATTCCAGAAGGATTTGCACATGGGTTTTGTGTATTGAGCGAAACTGCCCTCTTTGCGTATAAATGCACCAACTATTACAAGCCAGACTACGAAGGTGCAATTATTTGGAATGATCCCGATTTGGATATTAATTGGCCTGTCAATACTCCTAATTTATCTGAAAAAGACAGCAATGGTTTACGGCTTTCTGAGATTGACGAGAATATGTTACCTAAATTTTAAGGGAACCCTTAGAAATCTACCGCCGAATTGGGGTGAGAAAAAATAGCATATAACAATAAATCACAGATACACATACATATAACCCCACAATATGGACCCAAAATAGCAATACAAAGGCAACAAAACAATGAGTAAAGAGACAATAACAATACTCGGCGCAAACGGAATGCTTGGTAGCGATCTGCAACAGACATTGCTCTCTAGCGGATTTGATATTAAATGCTACGATCTTCCAGATTTCGATATAACAGATACCTCACAACTTGAAGATTCCATGCAAGGCAGTGATTTTGTTATAAATTGCGCTGCCTATACTAACGTTGACAAAGCTGAGTCTGATGAGATAGTCGCAAATGAGGTTAACGGCTATAGCGTTGGAAAGCTTGGAGGAATTGCCAAGAAACTCAAAATCCCAGTCATACATATTAGCACGGATTTTGTGTTTGATGGCAAGAAAGAATCACCCTACACCGAACTCGATAAACCTGCACCGCTTAGTATTTACGGCTCATCAAAATTACTTGGTGAGAATCTACTTCTTGATTCTGACGCAGACGCCTGCATTATACGTGTTGAATGGACGTACGGCAAAGATGGCGCAAACTTCATTACAAAAATCCAAGATTTTGCCCGCACTAGAAATCAAATCAAAGTAGTTAATGATCAAATTGGCTCACCTACACATACCGTAGAAGTCTCAAAGTCGCTACGAGATATTTTACTGCTAAAACAATTCCCTACAGGAATCTACCACTTTGCGGCTAATGGTTACACAAGCCGATTTGAAATGGCTAAATACCTCTTTGAAAAGCTTGGAATTGAGGTTAAAATATTCCCCTGTTCAAGTGATGAGTTTCCTGCTCCTGCAAAAAGACCGTTAAACAGTAAGTTTGACTGTTCAAAGATTGAAAAATTGCTAGGTCGCAAGCTCCCTACTTGGCAAGAAATGCTTGATGAGTATATTAGACTCGCTTAAGGGAAACCCCTTAAAGATTTTCTACTACGAACGCATTGATAAAAATGGTTAAGGATGAATATGAAGAATGTTTTAGTGACAGGTGGAGCAGGGTTTATCGGCAGTTGCTTTGTTAGGATGATTTTGGACAATCACGATGATACATTTGTGCTTAATCTCGATTCCATTACATACGCCGGAAACCTAGAAAACTTGGATGGTTACCAAAATAATCCTAATCATTGCTTTGTTAAAGGCAGCATTTGCGATGCGCAGCTTGTTGCAAATCTAATAGACAAATATGAAATTACTTCAATTGTAAACTTTGCCGCAGAGAGCCATGTAGATAGATCGCTAACCAACCCAGGCATATTTATTGAGACGAACGTCCAAGGCACACTCACTTTACTAAACGCTGCTGTTGAGAAAAAAATTGAGAAATTTTTACAGGTATCAACAGACGAAGTTTATGGCTCGCTAGGAGAGGATGGTTTATTTACCGAGCAAACACCGCTTAGCCCAAACTCGCCCTACTCTGCAAGCAAAGCCTCAGCAGATATGTTAGTCGCCGCCTTTGGCCATAGCTATGGGCTTAGCTACAATATAACAAGATGTAGCAACAACTACGGAGAATTTCAATTCCCAGAAAAAATGATTCCTCTGATGATTAACAATGCCCTGCACGATAAAGACTTGCCAGTCTATGGAGATGGGCTTCAAATACGTGACTGGCTTTGGGTGTACGACCATTGCACCGCAATTTGGGAAGTATTAACACATGGCAAATCCGGCGAGGTTTATAATGTCGGAGGTAATAACGAAAAAACAAACATTGAAGTTATAGAGCTAATCTTATCCAAGCTAGGCAAAGACAAATCTCTAATCAAACATGTAACCGATAGAGCAGGCCATGATAGGAGATACGCAATAGATTCTAGCAAAATCAAACAACAGCTCGGCTGGAGCCCTACGGTAACATTTGAAGAGCAGATAGAAAAAACAATCGAATGGTATCTTGAGAATACAACTTGGCTAAAAAATGTTGCCAGCGGTGATTATCTAAATTATTATAACGAGATGTACGAAGATAGATGAGAGACTTCGATCAAATATCCAAAGGGTTGTGGATTCATAGAGAATACACCAAACTCTTTAAAGATGCAGGGCTAGACTCCATTGAAAAAATTAATAATTTTCAAGGAGGTGAGTTCTTAGACAAAAAAGGTTTGGCAAATTTTAGAAAGAGAGTTCGCTTTGAGTTAGATAGCAAAATCTTCTATCTTAAGCTCTACAACCACGCGCCTCGTAAACTTCAATTGCAAAACTGGCTTGACCACCGCAAAAAAGCACCACTTGCCAACTATGACATGGGGCCTATTGAAGAATTCAGGGCAGCAAACATTAAAACTCCAAAAGTAATTGCTTATGGCGCAAAGACAGGTTTATTGTTTGAAGAAATAAGCCTACTTATCACTGAAAATATTTACGATGCAACAAGCCTAGAAAAAACCACCCCTAGCTTTTTTGATAAATCTAGTGATGAGTTTGATGTAAGTAAACAAAAAAACTTTGCCAGAAATTTAGGGGAATTTGCGCAGCGTTTCCATAACCTTGGACTGCGTCACCGCGACTTTTATCTGTGCCACATTTTCTGGGGCAGAGAAGCTGGCTTCTATTTAATTGACTTGCAGAGAGTCTTTAAGCCAATCTTTGCCCAGAGATTTAGAGTCAAAGATATTGCGCAGCTATTCTATTCGAGTCCGTCGAGTGTATATTCAAGGACTATGAAGCTGCGTTTTTATCTTTCTTATATAAACGCAAGTAGGCTAACTGCGCAGGATAAAAAGTTTTTGGGTCAGGTCTTTGCTAAAGCATTAAAGATGAAGCGGCACGACCTTAAAAAATCACGTTCTATTCCATTTGAGAATTAAGGGTAGCTCTAATAATAAAACTATGAAAATAGCAATCATAATTGAAAGATTTAATATAGATCTCGGCGGTGCCGAGAGAAGCATTGCGCAGCTAACGGAGCAGTTAAGTTCTTCTGGTTGCAACGTAGAATTACTCGCCGCTACTGGCAAGAGTGCGTCTGCGAATGTAAAGCTTCTTTGCGCAGACGTAAAATCCAAGCGAGTCAATATGGATCTCTTTGCAACAAGACTTAAAGAGTACCTTGCAACGACAAACTTTGATATTATTCATAGCACCCTACCATTTAATTTTTGCGACGTTTATCAACCAAGAGGCGGTAGCTATAAGGAAGCGTTTTTGCGCAATGCCGATAGTTATGGCGGACTTCTTTCAGAATTCAAGAAGGCAACCCATTGGACGAATCTTCGCAGACTAAAGCTAGTCAACGCAGAAAAGAAACTCTGTTCTGCTAAGGGTAAGACGATAGTCGCTGCGCTTAGTAACCCTGTTAAGAGAGCGTTCATCTCTCATTATAATCTTCCCGATAAAAGAGTAGCACTTATTAGAAATGCGGTAAAATTACCCGAGACAATCCTTGATGAGTCTCAAGTGCTAGAGAAGAGAAATGAGCTTCTTGCAAAATTTCCAGCTCACTCTAAAAAAGACACTCTATTTATTTTTGCTGCAAACAATTTTAGACTCAAAGGATTGAAAGAACTCTTGCTCGCTCTGGCAATAGTTACAAAAGAAGAAAAAGGGAAATCTGCTAGATTGGTTATTGCAGGCAGCGGAAAGCAAGCCAAATACAAGAAACTAATCATGTCGCTAGGCATAGAAGATAATATTGTCTTCCTCGGGCATATTGGCAGCATCGATACGATACTCAATGCCTGCGATGTGGCAGTATTGCCAACCTATTACGACCCTGCTAGCCGCTTTACGATTGAGGCATTGGCAATGCAAAAACCAGTTATCACAACATCTCTCAATGGCACTTGCGACCTCTTCACAGATAAGAGACATGGGATGGTTATTGATAAACCTAGCAATATAAATGCTCTAAGCGAGGCAATAAAATATTATCTAAACAGAGAAAATCTAGAGCGAGCTAAAAAAGCAATAGAAGACGACTCTCTAAGCGAACAAATCTCAATCGAGAGACACGCCAAAGAACTTATAGAATTGTATAGTCAGATTATTAACTGT
>WGDE01000009.1 GCA_015493385.1 Phycisphaerae bacterium | reverse complement strand
GGACTATAAATTAAACAAGTTCAATTTTAAAGAATATGAACATGAACAAAATCAGTCGGTACCGGAGGTGATCTTAGAAGGGACGCTAACAAATCTTTTATGGCTAAAACAACCTAAGGAAATTCCTTTAAATGCCTTGATTTCTTTCCACAAGAAATATGCTATTATTGAAAAAACTGTATGGGATATTTTTCATGATAAAATATTGCAAGCTAAAGAAAACGACAAAAAATTCTATGATGACACAACAACTCTACTCTGCCATAGCCAATTGCAGACTACTTTGTCTAATTTAGAACCAGATGCCACAGAAGAAGATATCGAGACTGTTATAAAAGAGAATGCCGCTATTATCAAACAGGAAATGTCAGAACGTAGTGAATTATCTGAGATAGAAAAGTCTAAATCTAAAAAAGAATTGGATGATCAAATCAAACATGCTAAAGCTGTGGAAAGTGAATTAAACAAAAGTCGTAGTGACAGAATTGAGGCTCTTATAAAGTATCGGGATAAAGCACTGAGTGAAGCAATCAAAAAGTCAGATAGAGTTTGGAATATTGGTAGAATTATGCTCACTTTAATTTGGCTCGGTATTTTTGTAACCCTTTATCTGATCAGATACCCAAAATGGCAACAGTTTAAGTCAGTAGTTTGGATTGTGGGTACGGCAATAAGTATTTGGGGTATCAAATCAACTTACCTAAAAAATAGACTTGATGAACATTATAAGGATAAAAAACTAAATGATCTTCATTTTGAGGAACTTATGGAAAGTCTTGATGTTGAGCAAAGTGATCTTAAGTAGTGACTGGAGCAATATAAGAAAGGATGATCGAGAGCTAAAACACTAGCAGAGAATTTCTGTTTTCAGCCCAGATATAATCAAGAGTTTGACAAGTATTATACTGTAAGCACACAGAATTGGATTATATATGACAAACAGACAGAAGCTTGAGCCGTGGATTCTAACTAAAGGTCCAAGTGAAAACTACAATAATGCACAAGGAAACATATGATAGGTATAAAATATGAATAATCAACCTTTAGAAATATCCGATGAATGGATTCAAAAACTTTTAGCTACCCCAGAGTTTGAAAAATATGATTTTAAACGGACAGGAAATGTGAAAAGTGTTTTAAAGACCGCCTCTGCAATGGCAAATAGCGAAGGTGGGCTGATTATCCTTGGAGTTGGTGACTCCAAAAAAGGGACAGGAGAAGAACGTCTCTTCGGAATAGAAGAAAATCCCGAATCCCTGGGAGAGATCAAGCGTGGGTTCCAAGAGTCCATTATTCCGCCCCTCAGCCATCCTGATATTAATACACCATATTTACATCCTATAAAGATACGAAAATCAGATGGTTCTATCATAACCGTTGTTTTGGTCTTACTTGAAAAGAGCAACACCGTTCATTCTTATAACAATGCCACTTACATTCGTTCAGGAAGTCAAAACCGGCAAATAGGAGCAGCTGAAATTCATCGCCTGTGTCTTCGCAGAGGTGTGGAATCTGTCGTAAACCAACCAGTTGATATTTCTGTGAAGTTGCTTGAGACATCTTGGTGGGATGAATATTCGAGCAAAAGAAACCTTACCAGACCTATTACCGAAGCTCTTAAGCATCTGGGGTTATCTGTTAAGGATGGCAATAAGTGGAAACCAACCATAGCAGCGGTTTTATTGTTTGCCGAAGAACCGAACGGGTTATTAGGAAAAAAATGCTCAATTCGTATTTTTCATTATAAAGGGCATGAAATTGAGTATACCTCAAATACAAATCTTCTGCGAGAACCAATAACCATTACAGGGCCGGTCTTAAAACAAATTCGCGATGCCACTAAAGCTGTAAATCAAGAATTAAATTCTGGTATCCAAAGAACAAATCAAGGGTTTGAACTGAAACAAAATTATCCGATAACGGTAATTCAAGAGGCCATAACGAATGCTGTTTTGCACCGTGATTATCATGCTTCCTGTGATATTTATATTCGCATTTTTACGAATCGGATTGAGGTTGAAAGTCCCGGACTCTTTCCCGGAGCAATAACACCTGAGAACATTGGCTATATTGGCAGTAAACCCCGTAATCCTAAGCTTACGGATCATATCAGAGAATTCCCTAAACCTCCAAATCTGGATGCAGGTGAAGGGGTTAAAATGATGCGTATGACAATGGAAAATCTTGGGTTCTATCCTCCAGCCTTCAAAGAGCATGCTGACCAGAATAAAGAATCTATCTTAGTGCGGATTTCAAATGAGGCGAAACTCTCGGAGTGGCAATTGGTACAGGATTATCTTACCGGACACAATTCAATCGGAAACAAGGAGTTGAGGAAGATTCTGAATTTAACCACCTCTGAAAGCCATAAAGCCTCTCGTTTTTTAAAAAAGTGGGTCGAATCCAGCTTATTGAGAATTGAAAACCCGAAGGAAGGAACTCGTAATCGACGTTATGTTTTGGCAAGCAAATCAAAGTTGTTTGCGGATACGCTTGCAAGCAATGACAATAAAGATATTATCTCTTTATCTGAAAAATGGTTACGAGACTTATTGTTAGCATCTGAGAAAATAAAGAAAGATAATAGGCATTAAAAGCTGTTATATATTGGAGTAGTTGTGGTTGCTTGCAAATGACCATGCAAGCAATACTGATGTTTTTCGTAAACTACTGATATATCAGTAGTTAGAGTATTTATTGTTTGCAGGATAGAAATTTATCCAGCAAGCTAGTTTTCGAGGAAATCCAACCCTACTCTATCCAGACCGACCAAGTCACCGACCAAGTTAAATCTTTGCTCGCGGCGTTTGAGAAAGCAAATAACAAGACACTTGGAGCTTCGGAATTGATGATAGCGATCGGGCTTTCCCATCGCCCACATTTCGCCAAAACTACCTACACTCAGCTTTGGAAGCCAAACTAATTGAGATGACTATCCCTGACAAGCCCAACAGTAGCAACCAGAAATACCGGTTGACCGCCAAAGGCAAGCACCTTGCCAAGATGGCAAAATGAGCGAATCCACCTTAATCATGCGCCCAGTTTTTGGGGAGTATTATACGTAGGGGCGCCCCTTGTGGTCGCCCATTCCTTTTTATTGTCTGAAATGCAAAAATTTATGCTCCAAGCCAGTTTTCTAGAAATATAATAAGATCATCAAAGTTAACGGTGTCATCTCCTGTTAAATCACAAATTGCGTTGTAATTTGGATCTCCCAGCGATGTCATCCATGCTTTTGCGAAGATTGCAAAGTCTGCCAAATCGATATTGCTTGGACACACAAAATTCCCAGGTAAAGATTGCCAAACAAATGTTGGGTATTCAACGCCATCGCATATCTTCCAATAATCATCGCTACCGTTTGCTGTCTCGTTTACAAAATCCCAACCTGCCAAAGTGAATGTCGCCTCTGTTTGCATTTCTGCAGTAGTTTTTCCTGTGGCGCCATCGCTAGTTAGAATTCCAGATGTTTGTGTATCCCAAAAACAATCATTAATCGTAGCATTATAATTTAAACCACAAAAACCGCCATAAGAGTTACTTGAGACAACCTGCCCCGTAGAATAGGAATTTGATATTGTAGTAAGATTGTTAATTCCACAAAAACCGCCGACATACATTGTCGAGCTACCAATAGCAATTGCATCTCCGGTGGCGTAGCAATTAGTAATGATACTACGATTATACCCACAGAAACCACCTACCTCTGCAGAATTTTGGTAAATAACACCATTAACATTTCCTTTAGAATAACACTCACTTATAGATCCATAGTTAGACCCACAGAAACCGCCAAGTTCTTTATTTCCTATGACATCTCCTCTGGCATAGCAATTAGTGATTACACCGGAACTATTTTTGCCGCAGAAGCCACCAACACTGCTATAGCCACGAGTCGTGACATTAGCGAAACAATCACTGATCTCTCCTGAATCGAATAATCCGACCAACCCACCAACTAGAGTAATAGAGTAATAGTCATCGTCGTTGTTGTAAACATTAGCAACTTGAATTACTCCCGTAGCATGGCAATCCCGAATGTATGATTGAAAATTAAGGCCACACAAGCCACCAATACGCATCGAGTGTTCACCAACCGTTATATTCACAGAAACACTTCTACAATTGTCAATGTCTCCAATATTTGTTCCGCAAAGCGAACCGACATTAGCGCAGTACTCACCCGTATATATTACAACATTATCACTACAGCAATTCTCAATAGAACCTCCATCGTTTCTGCCACAGAGACCTCCTATATCAGTAGAAGTACTCACGACAATATTAGAATCTTTTATACAAAGATTTTCTATTTTGGATGCAGAACCAGAGATTTGCCCAAATAATCCTAGATAATTGTAGTATTCGTCAGTAGTGTAAATATTCATGTTGCTAATTATGTGTCCATTACCATCGAATGCACCCTCGAAGCTATCTCCTTGATAACCTATGTTCGCACTATCAATATCTGGCGCAATCACAGCAACGGTATAGATTCTACCAGTTAGATTGATATCACACATCAATCTTGTATAGACCCCACTAGACCAATATGTTGCGCTGTTTGCTGGATTGGCAAACTCATCAAAATCAGATAGGTTCTGGATTAGATATGGATCAACCTCACCTCCACTACCAGAGAGAACCGCATAGGCATTCGCTCCCAAACACCACAATATAATCACAACAACTGCTACCGCTACCATACTTTGCTTTCTCATAATCTTGCCTCCCTTATCACAAAATTTAAGAGTTAATGTCAACAAGATTCCAGTTATACAATGCATGGATAAATCCTATTTGACTGTTCTGTCTAAAAAGCCACCTAAGCTATATCTCGTTTTTAAGCTAAGCATCTTCTCCCATATTCCGCACAGGCAACACGAATCTTGGCATACATGCACTCTGACACGGCTCAATCTGATTGCAAGTTTTCTTTGTTCTTTTCAATAATATCCAGCACAAATTGGGTATATATACCTAACATGTTCGTATTTAATGCTATATTAAAACCTGTACTCAACTACCAATTTTGACACAGCAAAAAAAACGCTCTTTACCGGCATTCCCGTTGACAGTATGGTTATCGCCCTACTAGAAATACGATAGATATAAAAAAACTCTCTCTTGTCATATTGACAAGAGAGAGTTTTATAGAAATTTCAATTAACCCACTATTACGGCGCAAGATTAGTACCAAGTACGCAATCACTCGAAGTATACAAGTTTGTACCTGTGTTTGAGTAGATTGCATTGGAGTCAACTAAACAATTACCTGTGGCATACATCCCGTAAGTGGAAACAGTAGATGAGTTATAAAAATTTCTATAGACCGTATTTTCTTTCAACATACAACCGTCACTAGCGTAAATTCCATAACTATAACCTGTCGCAGATAATTGATATGCGTTTTCAGACACATTGTTACCGACACAAGTAACCCCTTTGCTCGCAGAGATACCCCAAAATCTCTTACAGTTGGCACTAACTCCATTCTGAGTTATCGTATTATTTTTAACTATACAACCATCAGAACAGAGGATCATATAAAGATAATTTGCGCTCGACGATTCAAAATTACCATCAATTATATTGCCAATAATATGGCTAGACTTATAACAGCCAATAGCATATTCAGGACCATTGCCAGTAGAATTAGATCCGAAATTTTTAATAAGGCAATTAGCAACCCTAGATTGCGAGACAACATAAATACCACGAACTAAGGATCCGCCAGTTCCACAATCTATTATCCGGCAATTTTCTACACAGCTTTCATCGCCTACTAGTTTAATACCAGATCCGGCACAATTTTTAATAGTAACATTCCTAACATTAATATTTTGTGAATTATTTTCCCAACAATAAATACCGCTATAACTGAACCCATCAAATGTACCATTTGAGATATTTATATTTTTTTGTCCATCTATATATACTCCATCACTACAGCTAGAGTCTCCTTTGACAGTGAAGCCCATTAAGTCAATAGAAACATTATCAGCAGTAATATGGAATGCATATGCCACAGAAGCTAGAGTGACATTTTCGGTTAGATAATACGAGCCACTCTGATTTATAGTAACAGGAAAATCCGCCTGTCCAAGCGGAATGCGGGGTTCAACCTCTCCAAGAGTTTTCATCGTAGACCCAGGCGCAGACGGTGGGTTAAGATCACCTGCAAAAGTAAAACTAGAAACCGCCAATAAACTCAAAATCAAAAAAATACGCTTCATTTTGTTCTCCTCATTCATAACATTCACAGAAATAGCAATTACGCTAGAAACAGGTAGTTCTCACGAAAAACTCAAATTCAACCTGCAATTAACTAAGCTGACCATTCTTTTTAAATCAGCAGATACAGCGATATCGGCATATCATTCGAGTGAATTTAGGATATTTACAATAGACAAACTCATCGCAGGCATAAAAAAACTCTCCCTTATCAATACGACAAGAGAGAGTTTTATAGAAATTTTAATCAACCTAAACTACTGCGGCAACTTGGCGATTATTTAAGCCCCCAGTTATCAGGGCAATAATCTTGCCAATAGTTGGCGAATATTCCAAAGTCGGCAATGTCCACCTTTCCGCTATTATCAAGGTCTGCTGGAGATGATGCTGTTAGCCATTGATCGCTAAAGTTGTACAGATCGTCTAAGCCTACAATGCAAACTCTAACGTTGTAATCTTTCGTATCGTCAAATTTTATCCAACCAATATTCTCACCCCATGCCCAACCGCTGAGTTTTCCGTCCGAGCCAATAACCACTCCATAATAGGCTGAGTCTCCAGCGACTTGAGGGTTAAAATTTATCCAACCAACATTCTCACCCCAAGCATAGCCGCTAAGATTGCCTGCGCCATCGTTGTACACTCCACCATAGTTTGATGGGGACAGATTTATCCAGCCAATATTCTCACCCCAGAGATACCCCTCTAGATGGTCAGAATAGATATGAACTCCACTGCCAACACCTGGTGCAAAGTTTAACCAGCCAGTATTCTCACTCCAAGCATATTGCGCTTGAGTCTGGTAAGGGTCGATATTCTCAGCATTTGCGAAATTAGAAAATAAAGCCGCTATCACCGCAAAAACTATCAGCTTATTACTCATAATACACTCCTTAAGAACAACTTGGAATTACGGCGCTAGATTAGTACCAAGCACACAATTAATCGAAGAATGCAAATTCACACCTGTGTTTGAGTAGACTGTATTAGAATCAATCAAACAACCAGTGGTCGCATAGATTCCATAAAGGCTAGTTGCAGATGAGCCAGTAAAATTATAGCAAACCGTATTTCCTTTCACTGTACAACCGTAACTAACGTAAACTCCACGACTACCATACTGCGAGGATAATCCAGATGCGTTATTATAAACGCTATTACCAATACAAGCAGCTCCATTGTTTACATAAATACCATAAAAGCTCTTGCAGTTAGCATTAATACCATTTTTGATTATCGTATTATTTTTAACTATAGAACCAGCTGAGCCTTTGACTGTATAGATATAATCTGCAGTCGACGATTCAAAATTACCCTCAACTATATTGCCAATAATCTGACTAGAATCATTACATATGATAGCATAGACAGTTTGTCCGCTAGAATTGGCTCCACAATTTTTCACAAGGCAATTAACAACTCTAGATTGTGAGCCAACACAAATGCCATAAGTGTAGTTTCTCCCAGTTCCACAATTTAGTACTTTACAATTCTCCACAGAGTTTTCACCACCGAGTATGTAGATACCGGTCTTGGCACAATTTTTAATAGTAACATTCTTAATATTGATGTTCTGCGATTCAGTATGTGAACAATAGATTCCATCGTAACCAAAGCCATCGAATGTACCATTTGAGATATTTATATTTTTTTGCGCAGTTATAGATGCCCCACAACCACTGTTGGAAATCCCTGTAACAGTAAATCCCATTAAGTCAATAGAAACATTATCTGCGGTAATATAGAAGGCATCTGACGCAGTAGATATAGTCACATTCTCAGTTAGATAGTATGATCCGCTCTCATTTATAGTAACAGGAAAATCCGCCTGTCCAAGCGGAGTACGCGGTTCAACCTCTCCAAGATTTTTCATCGTAGACCCAGGCGCAGCCGGTGGGTTAAGGTCGCCTGCGAAAGTAAAACTAGAAACCGCCAATAAACTCAAAGCCAAAAAGATATGTCTCATTTTATTTTCCCCTCTCATAGAATTCACAGAAATAGTGATTACATTAAAAACTGCACACTGACACTGTATTATACACAAAAACAAGCAGGTCTCATAAAAAAAACTCAAATTCACTTTATGGTCGACTTAACAGGCCAGCATTTCCATTTATAAAATACAGTAATCCAGACATCACATTTGATTTGAATTCAGGAGATTTACAATACACCTATAGTAAAAC
>WGDE01000008.1 GCA_015493385.1 Phycisphaerae bacterium | reverse complement strand
CCTGAAGAAAATGCAGTGTTGCTATTGATAACACAATCATTAATTGTCGCTTCAAGAGCATAACCATAAATAGCTCCTCCAGAACCGTTAGTTGCACTATTATTTGAAAAAGAACAGGTATCAAACGTTATTACATTTGCCAAATTTTTACTACCAATAGAATAAACTGCTCCACCATCTAATACTGCAGAGTTGTTACCAAAAGTAGAATCCTTAAGGGTAAGAGTTGTTGTCTCGCCAACATACAACGCACCACCTTTATATGCTGAGTTAGAGTTGAAGGAACAACGATAAAGTCCCTCTGCTTCAGATGCATCAGTAGCTCCATACAACTCATTCAAAGTTATTGGTAAATTGGTTAGGCTAGTTAAGCCAACGGCATTTGCATCTAGTATTATATGATTAAGTTGTGCTGATAATGTAGCATTGTCTGCTGTAGTTACTGATAGGTCGATCTTAACAGCGCCACCAAGACCTCTTGCAACTTCTGATGAGAATGGTGCAGCATTTTCTCTAAAATCCGTATTAAGCATTGCTGTCTGACATGAATCTTTAAGTGAAACAGCACCGCCAGAAGCAACAGTGTTTCTAGAATAAATTGGATTTGTCACAACACCTGAATTATTCCCTGTTATGTGTGAACCAAGAATAGCACCATCCACTTTGCGTGGGATAATATAGAGTTTACTTGAGTCAGCATTAAAAATAGCTCCTCCATCATCTACCGCCTCGTTATCCTCTATATCGCAGTCAATTAGATTAAGCGTTCCTTTCGAAAAGATTGCCCCGCCTTTTGCGTTACGCGTAAAAGCAGGATCGGTAGTATCATTAGCGCCATAAACAAAACCATATTCAGGGTAAGCAGGATCTGGTCCTGGATGATCACCATTAAATGGTTGTCCAAAACCATTTTCGCCTTTTCTACCACCAACCGCATACATTGTCTTGTTCTTCTTGAAAGAACTATTTATGAAAGTCGCCTCAGCATTTGTGCCAACGTAAATGGCTCCTCCCTTACCGTCACCATCTGCTGCGCCGCCTCTACCGCCAGCAGACTCGTAATAACCATTGGCAGTAGCATCGCCACCCTTACCACCATTACCACCAGTAGCACCTTTGGCTGTGTTATTTTCAAACGTACAGTTGACAACAAAACTATGCCCTGTTCCGTTAAAGGCAACCGCTCCACCAAGACCGTTACCATCAGCGTCGCCACCATCACCACCCCAAGCACCGTTCTTACTAGAAGCTTCAGAGTCCGCAGGATCAACATCTTCACCGTCTACACCATTACCACCTATTGGACCGGAAACTACGCAATTACGAAATATGCAATTCTCAATAGTAATAGACGATGTACCAGAAACTTCAATTGCCCCACCATAAGAATCGCCCGTGACATTTCCACCGTTATCTGCTTGCACATCAGTAGGTGAAGGGGTAGCCCAGTGGTCTCCTGACGTACCATCAATCAGATCGAGAACAGAACTACTGTCAGGAACAGGACTGAGACCCCTCTTAGCAGCAAAGCCATTTATAAAAGTAAAACCTTTAATTAAAGTACCCACTGCGTTCTGGCCGCCAGCAATTTTAAAAGCACGAGTCTGGCCACCTAGATCAATAACCACTCTAGTTGGATCGTCCTTATACGCAGATACAATCTTAAGATTTTTTGTTCCAAAATCTATTCCTTCTCCATCTGGAACTTGATCCGTGCCAGCTACATAAACAGCTTTTATCTTATGCGGAGTTCCATCTGCATTTGGGCTAACGTAAATTAAATCTCCATCATTAGCCTGATTGATAGCTTCACGCAGAGTAGAGACTCCACTTGGAACAAGAATCACATCAGCAATTGTTGTTGACACTGTAATCAACAAACATAATATTAATAGTTTGGATAAAAAATTCATAAATTTTTACTCCTGCAAATCATATCAAAATATCTTTATATATAGAAACACTTGGGGTAAGAACAACTCATCCCAAGTGTAATTATTCATCAATTCAAGTAACTCACTAAATCCTAGCAACTTCAGAGCAGAACTAACGGAATAATTTACTAGAGTACTACGTTGATGCTATAAACTTGTTCATCACCAAAACGTGAATGTACTTACTGTGTCATTCCAGTAGCATTTTCTTCTAGCTCATCATAGAACATAAGCGTTGGCTTGATGAGAATAAGAAGTACATTGCTATCTTTAACTTGCGATCTATTCTCGAATAGACGACCTATCAGCGGCAATTTACTAAGCACAGGAATGCCATCGTCCCTATTAACATCTGAAGAAAGTTTTTGACCACCAATTAAGAGTGTTCCACTATCTGGAACCAAGACTCTAGTTTTTACATCTGCAATCTGCGACTCTGGCAATTCAATTTTATAACTAACCGTGGCAGATGCTGGCATATCATACGTCTTATCGAAATTTGTTGATGTAAATGAAGTTGTTACATTGAGCAATACATATTTCTTGTCCGCTGTAATAGTTGGAGTAACATTAAGAACAACACCATCAAAGAGAGTATCAATTGTCGGGTCCGCAATAATAGTAGTATCTTGGTTGTCACCAGCTTGAGTGATATTCTCAAAATCAAAATCAGAAACATAACTCTTTGAAGTAAGCACGCTAATTGTTGCTGACTCACCATTTAACACTGTAACTTTTGGAGCATTGAGTGTTGTTGCATCTCTGTGAGATTGAACTGCATGCACAAGGAAACTAACTTGCAAATCATCAAAGATACTTCCATAACCACCGGAGATGACATTAGGCAACAAACCACTAGCACCAAGACTTCCTGGAACGCCTGTAGCTCCAGGAGCAGTATTTGTAGCACTATTTTGGCTTAAAGACCAAGTTCCCCATTTGGAGCCAAGATTTTGAGAGGCATCGAAGTCTATACCCAATTGTTCAATGAAGTTTTCTGTAACAATTAAGAATCTCGCTTCAATTGCAATCTGTTGACCAAGAGAAGAACGAAGACCTTTTAATAACTTCGCAATCTTAGCGTGATTCTCTGGAGACTGACTCACAACAAGTCTCTGATTAGGCCCCTGTTTGATAGTGGCCTCTCCACCAGCATCATACCAGCTCTCAGGTGCAACGGTGTCTTCTATTAAGGTTATAATATCCTGAACCTGCTGCGTCGTTTTAGTATCCGCGTCATCAGATGTCTGCTGATCATTATTATTAGTCGGCACACCACTACTGCCACTATCACCGGAATAACCCATCTCCGAGGTATCCATATCAGTAATAAAGTTGGCAGGTTTTCCAAGTAGCTCAGCAATAGAGTATTGCCTGATTTCCATTCTGTTTGGTAGGGCATCTACAGTAGCTACTGTAATAATTCCATCTTTAATCGCATAATCTAACTCGGCAAAACCACCAGATACAGAACCTAATACAAGCTTAAGTGCCACACTTATTTTAACTGAACCAGGCATTGTGACATTAATAGGTGTATCCTGTTCAACATATGCATTATCAGAAAGATCACGCCAAAGAACAACAATTTTAAGCGCTGGAGATACGCTGTTTTTAATCATCTCAATTGCTTCAGAGAATGTTGTTTCCTCAGTGAGAGCGGAAAGATCTACTTCTTTATCTAACTCTCTATACACGGCATAGTTAGCTGGATCCACTGCCATTTCTTGATCACTTTTACGCTTGCCTACGAGATCTTTCCAATTCTTTGGATATGTCATTTCATCTACATAAGGAATTGTACTCTTATCCGTTTCCAAGAGAAGCTTAATCTCCTGCTCGTACTTTTCCTTCTGAATCGAATTCTGATTGCGCCAAGTAATAATATCCTCAAGACTTTGCTTTTGAATTAATGCAGTATTATTGAGAGGGTCGATTGCCAATAATGCTTCAATCTGAGCAAGCGCCTCTTTGTATCGTTGTTCCTTTTGGAACGCATAAGAATTTTTTAGATACTCTTTAACAGCTGCTTCTCTTTGACGATCCATATTTTCTCTAATCTGCTGCTGCAGTTGCTGAGTCTCTGTAATTTGCTGCTTTGAATCTAATTCAGCTTTTTGAGTTGCTCCCTGTTCAACGCTGCTAGAGAGCTGGTCTAGTTTCGATTTATAATCAGAATAGAGTGAATCGCCAAGAAGCATCCTATTTTTATCGATATTAGCATATGCTATTGCAAGAGAACTTCTAGCCTTTGCATATTTACCTTTAGATGCATAATCTTGAGCCTTCGCTATCGCATTGTTAACGACTGCTCTAGTATAATCACGCTGACGTGCTTTCTTTTGCTCAACAACTCTTATGTACGAATTCTCAGCAACTTGAGACTGAACTGAATCAGATACCTGTTCTTGAGTAGAGTCTTTGATCTCATCTGCTGGCTCTGCAGCAACCGCTGTAGCATCTTGGCTTTTATTTGAAGCCTCATCAGATACAGCCTCGTTAGGCTCATTCTGACTATCTTGGACCTGAACTTGAGCTTCTTTAGCTTGGCCATTTTGCAATTTTGAATTTATCTTACTTATATAATATGCGCTGTCTTTGCCCCAACTAGAGATAGCGATACCAGTATCTTCAACGCGTTTAAAACCTTCGAGTGCTGTCTCTAAATCTCCAGACTTATAGAGCTTAACACTCTTCTTAAATAATTCCTGCATCTCGCTCTTAAGAGTAGCATTACCCTTTTTAGCCTCAGCTAATAGAAAATCAACGTCGCTGCGCTGAGAATCACTTATCGATGGAATCTTCTTTATGTTATTTAAGAGTGCAATTGCTTGAGAGTATTTGGCATCTTTAATAAGTTTTTTACTCTCAGAAAGGCCTTTACCCGCATCAGCAGATTGTTTTTTGGCAAGTTCAATATTTGCAATTAGCTGTTTTACTTCTGTGGCAGATTTGCCTACCAGCACGTCTTTATATTCTTCTTGAAGCTGGTCAAGCATCTTGAGTGCTGAATCGTATAGTCCCTTCTCATATTTAGCTTGGGCGACGTCTATAAACTCTTGGGCAACCTCCATCCTAGCTTTTTGGTCGGAATCCGCTCCTAGAGCAACATCACTTAACAAAAGAACTGAACTAATAATCACAGTACATAAGGCTACTAGAAGAAACGAACGACGCCTTACAAAATTTGACTCTTTAGCCACTATAACCTCCGGCAAATATAATTAATATAACGGTGATTTTCTAATAAAAAGCTTGCGCACAACCGCCGCAGAAATACAGGTAGCTAAGTCTATAAGCAAGGAATACTCTTTGCAAGATAAAAATGCCATCTCTCTATGCTCATTTTTTTTTGCAATAAAATAAGAAAATGGCGTTATCTGGTGTGTAGATGCGTTAATTATCGGCTTTTATTTTTTTATAAATCAAAATACTGGTATTTTTTTTTCAAAAAAATAGGCTGACAATTTCGATTTAACTAATTTAATAAAATACATTGCCTAAATTGAATAAAGCCGATATTTTATCCTGTGGTTTTATTAAAAAAGGACTCACAACTATGATATTGTCAGGATAAACAATATGCGAGATATTACGAATGAGATTTCTGTTGCGGTTGATACTTCAGGCAGGATCGGCTCTATATGCATTGGAAAAGGCGAAAAAGTCCTAGAAGAGAAGTATTTTTCAGGTGTAATGAAACATGCGGCTGAAATATTCCCCACATTAGTAGGACTCCTAGAAAAACTCGATCTGAGCGTCTTGGATATAAAAAATATCTTTGTAGCAGCCGGCCCTGGCAGTTTTACAGGGCTTAGAATTGGTGTAACTATGGCAAAAATGATGGCATTAGCGGCAGACGTTAGAATTGCCAGCGCAAGCACACTTGACATTGTAGCTCAAAATGCTATCGAACATATAGAGCAGAACCATCTAGAAATAACTAAAATTGCGACTATTATAGATGCAAAAAGGCAGCAGTTCTTTGTAGCAACCTACAAAAAAGAAGGCTCTACTTGGGTAAAAGAGCTAGATGATAGAATGATGAGCGTCAGCGATTTTCTTGAAACTTGCACCACGACAACCTCAGAGCCAATATATTTGCTAGGTGAGGGACTCAAATACTACCAAAAACGCTTTGAGACTAGCGCAGTAGCTTTCTTCAAGGAATCGCTATGGGCTGCGCAGGCTAGGAATGTATATAAACTATGCTATGAAAAGGCTTTAGCTGGAGATTTCGAAGATGAGAATCTCTTTGAGCCAAAATATCTAAGACTATGCGACGCTCAGGAAAATCTAAACCGTAAATCTAATGAGTAAGCAAACTATTGGGCGTTTATGGTTTAGACCAACAACTTGTAAGTTATATTCCTGCAATATGAGTCAAGAGACAATTAAGCCCCTATAAAATCCCCGTATCTGACTCTGTCAAGTTGGCTGGAAAAGCTCGCCCTGAGGTGCCATACATGCAGTTCTAGTCAAAAACTCACTATAACAATCCACCTAGAGACAGCTTTTTAAATCAATTTAAACATATATTGAAAAAGAACTTACACCACTAACACATCAAATATCAACAATGCGCAACACGTCTTGGCATTATCTTTGCATAAGTGCCACTCATAAATTCATTAATCAATGTTGGTTGTATTAGGAGAAACCAAATTATGGCAGTTAAAGATTTAGCATTTGAGTCAGATGCGCGGGCTGCGTTGCTAGCAGGTGTTGAGAAACTCGCAACAGCAGTTAAGTCAACTCTGGGACCAAGAGGTCGCTGTGCTATCATCGATAAAGGTTGGGGTGGCCCCACCGTCACCAAGGATGGCGTTACAGTGGCACAAGAAATTGAACTTAGGGACAAAGTTGAAAACATGGCTGCAAGCCTTGTTAAGGAGGCTGCTTCCAAGACTTCAAAGAATGCGGGCGACGGAACAACAACCGCAACAGTCCTAACTGAAGCAATTTTCAGAGAAGCCTTTAAGAATCTCACCGCAGGTGCAGATGCTATGAGTATGAATCGCGGAATTAAAAAAGCAGTTGATGTTATCGTCAAAGAACTAGCCAAAATGGCTAAGCCAATAGATATGACTAAAAAAGACGATATCGTCAATATAGCCTCAATCTCAGCCAATAACGACCAAGAAATCGGCAAGCAAATGGCAGAAGCATTTTTGCGTGTTGGCAAAGACGGCGTTATTACAGTAGAAGAAGGCAAAGGGCTTGAGACAACTGTTGATTTTGTTGAAGGTATGCAATTTGACCGTGGATTCTTATCTCCACACTTCGTAACAGATCAAGATAGTATGGTATGCGAGCTTGAGAAGCCTTTCATTTTAGTCTTCGAAGATAAAATCAGCAGTATCCAAAAACTAGTTCCAATCCTAGAAGCTGTAGCAAAGGCTAAGAGACCTCTACTTATTATTGCAGAAGATGTCGAGGGGGAAGCACTTGCAACTTTAGTAGTGAACAAGATGCGTGGTACTATTGAAGTTGCAGCTGTCAAAGCTCCGGGTTACGGCGAACGCAGGAAAGCAATGCTGGAAGATATCGCAATATTAACTGGCGCAACAGCTATCTTTAAAGATCTTGGCATTGAGCTTGATAATGTTGAAGTAACTCAGCTGGGCCAGGCAAAGAAAGTAGTAATTGATAGCGACAATACAATCATCGTTGAAGGTGCTGGCGATGAGGACGCTATCCAATCTCGTATAGCACAGATTAGAAGTGAAATCGAGATTACCACAAGCGATTACGATCGTGAAAAGCTACAAGAAAGAATGGCAAAGCTAACCGGCGGAGTAGCGCAAATCAACGTCGGTGCTGGCAGTGAAGCTGAAATGAAAGAGAAGAAAGCCCGTATCGAAGATGCCCTTCACGCAACAAGAGCTGCAATCGAAGAAGGTATCGTTGCTGGCGGAGGCGTTGCCCTTGTACGCTGCGTTAAAGCAGTTGAATCTATCAAAGCAAAAGGCGACGAAAAGACTGGTATTCTTGCTGTCGCAAATGCCATTAAAGTGCCGTGTAGCACTATCGCAAGTAACGCTGGTGCGGTTGCAAACTTGGTGGTCAACAAAGTCGCAAACGGCGAAGGTGGATTTGGTTACAACGCCGATAAAGACAAATACGAGGATCTTATCGAAGCTGGTGTCGTTGACCCAGTTAAGGTAACAAGAATCGCCATTCAAAACGCTGCATCAGTTGCCGGTTTATTAATGACTACTGACTGCGTTGTTACAGAAGTACCATCAACTGCACCAGCTATGCCTGATATGGGCGGAATGGGTGGTATGCCTGGAATGGGCGGTATGGGTGGCATGGGCGGAATGCCTGGAATGGGTATGATGTAACCCTATGCTAGCTTTTTTTGCTTATCACAAATAATTCACAAACAAAATGTATTCAGGAGAATATTATGAATATTAAACCACTAGGCGATCGAGTTGTTGTAGAACCTCAGGTTGCACAAGAAAAGACAGCTGGCGGAATTATCCTACCAGAGACAGCGCAAGAGAAGCCGCTCATTGGAAAAGTCATTGCTGTTGGTAATGGTAAGATGCTAGATAATGGCCAAAGAGCTCAAATGAGCGTTAAGGTTGGCGATACAGTCGCTTTTGGTCAGTACGGTGGTAGCGATGTTAGCGTTGGAGATAAGGACTACAAGATTCTTCACGAAAGCGACATTCTAGGCGTAATTGAATAATACTCGCATTAGCGAATAGACAGATATATCTGGAGGTAAACTAGATATGGCAAAGCAAATGATGTTTGATACAGCGGCAAGAAGTGAGCTTAAAAAAGGACTAAGCCAACTCGCAGCTGCCGTTAAAGTAACAATGGGGCCAACAGGAAAGAACGTTCTTTTGAATAAGACTTTTGGCTCTCCAAGAGTAACAAAAGATGGCGTCTCAGTAAGTAAAGAAATTGAGTTACCTGAAGTATTCGAGAACATGGGCGCAAAATTAGTCAACCAAGTTGCAAACAAAACTAGCGACGTCGTTGGCGATGGCACAACAACTGCGACAGTTTTAGCTGAGGCAATTTATTCTGAAGGACTAAAATATGTAGCCGCTGGAATAAATCCTGTTGCTATCCAAAGAGGCATCAACAAAGCTGCAAAGGTTGCTATAAAATTTATAGAGGACAGTAGCAAGCCTGTAAAAGGTCACAATGATATTGCAAAAATTGGTGCAATCAGCGCCAACAACAACTCTGCTATTGGCGAGATGATAGCCGATGCAATGGATAAAGTCGGCAAAGAAGGTGTCATTGAAGTTGAAGAAGGTAACAGTCTAGAGACTGAACTTAGCGTGGTTGAGGGTATGCAGTTCGACCGAGGTTACATCTCTCCATATTTCATAACAAACCCAGACACGCTTGAAGCCATATATGAAGATGCTTACATTCTTCTTCACGAAAAGAAAATCTCAAGCGTACGCGAGCTTGTCCCTCTATTGGAAAAGGTAGCCCAACTTGGCAAACCTCTCATCATTGTAGCTGAAGACATAGAAGGTGATGCTCTAACTGCGCTTGTTATCAACCGCCTTCAAGGCGTACTCAAGGTTGCCGCAGTTAAGGCTCCTGGCTTTGGTGATCGCAGAAAAGCTATGCTAGGAGATATTGCCACTCTAACAGGCGCCACAGTCATAACAGAAGATCTTGGCATTAAGCTTGAGAATGTTGAAGTTTCTCAGCTAGGCAAGATTAAGAAGATTATCATCGGCAAAGAAAACACTACAATCATAGAAGGCGGCGGCAAAAAGAAAGACATCAAATCTCGTTGCGATCAAATACGTAGTATGATTGAGAAGACAACTAGCGATTACGATCGCGAAAAACTTCAAGAAAGACTTGCCAAACTAACAGGCGGAGTTGCAGTAATCAAAGCTGGTGCTCCAACTGAAACTGAGATGAAAGAACGCAAAGACCTCCTAGATGATGCCCTTTGTGCAACTAAAGCTGCATCTCAAGAAGGTGTTGTATGCGGCGGTGGTGTAATCTTCCTTCGCGCAATCAAAGCAGTAAATGCTGCAAGGGCAAAAGTAAAGGGTGACGAAAAAATTGGCTTCGATATCCTTTCTGCAGCTCTGAAATATCCAACACGCCAAATATGTGATAATGGCGGTCTTGATGGAGAGGTTATCGTTGAAGAGATTCTAGAGATGGATGACAATATGGGCTTCGATGCTGCTAGCGGCAAGTATGTAGATATGCTCGAAGCCGGTATCATTGACCCAGCTAAAGTATCGCGCAGCGCCCTTCAAAACGCAGCAAGTGTCTCTGGTCTTATGCTAACAACGAATGTAATGATAACTGACTTAAAAGAAGACGATGATAATGAGCCTAAGGCTATCCCTGGCGCAGTATATTAATCATCAAAGAGAATCTTAAAACTTACCGGGATCTGCTACTTTTAGAGAGTAGCAGGTCCCATCGCTCTATTTGGGGTTACTATGGCTAAACGTGACTATTATGAAGTTCTTGGTGTTGCCAAAGATGCAAATGCCAACGATATAAAAAAAGCCTATCGCAAGCTAGCACTGAAATATCATCCAGACAAAAACCCTGGAGATAAAGAGGCTGAAGCAAAATTCAAAGAATGCGCAGAAGCATATGAAGTTCTAAGCAATGCCGACAAACGCAGTAAGTATGATCAGTTCGGTCACGATGGTCTGCGAGGTAGCGGAATGCACGACTTCTCGCATATGAATGCAGATGACATCTCAAGTGTCTTTGGTGATATCTTTGGCGATTTCTTTGGCGGCTTTGGCGGTTCTAGAAGAGGCTCTAGAAGAAATGGACCAAAACGTGGCTTAGATCTTGAGACTTCAGTTGAGCTCACTTTAAACGAGATTGCTGAAGGCACTGAAAAAAAGATAGAATTCACACGGCAAGATGAATGCGATGCATGCAAAGGCAGTGGCAGTTCAAAAGGCTCAAAGCCTACAACATGTTCAACTTGCGGCGGAAGTGGTCAAGTTGCTAGAGGTGGTGGATTCTTCCAGATGGTATCTACTTGCCCTACCTGTAACGGAAGCGGTCAAGTAATCACCAACCCCTGCAAAAAATGCCATGGAACTGGTAGAGTTGCTAAAAAACGTGTAGTAACTGTCAAGATACCTGCTGGAGTCCATGAGGGTCAAGGAGTTAGAGTTGCCGGCGAGGGCGAACCTGGCTCAATGGGCGGGCCAAGAGGCGATTTGTTCTGCTATATCAGAATTAAGGCACACCCATTCTTAATGCGTGATGGTTCTAATCTTATCGCTACCGTTCCTGTTAGCTTTACGCAGGCGGCACTTGGAGCATCAATCGAAGTGCCGAGCCTTAATGGAACAAAACAATTTAAGATTCGCAGTGGAACTCAATATGGTGATATCTTCAGAATCAAGGGACAAGGACTCCCAGATATCAGAACCGGAAGAAAAGGCGACCAACTAATTAGGATTACTATTGAGACCCCAAAGAAATTAACACAACGTCAAAGAGAGCTTCTTGAGGAATTCGAAGCTACCAAAGATAATAAAGAAAACACAGAAAGCTCAAACTTTATTGAAAAGTTAAAGAAGTACTTTGGTAAACAATCAAATAGCTAGAGAGGCCTAGACTTATGAAAAATAAAAAAGATAACAAGAAAAAAGATAAGAAAAAAACAAGCGATGAGTCAACTGATGAGAAAATCACTTTAGAAAATCAGGAGACACAAGATTCAGCAAAACTAGACCCAATCGATCAAAAAATAAAAGAGCTTGAAGAGAGTAATGCTTCTCTTGTGGCAGAGTTGCAGAAACTAAAGGCTGATTATGCCAACTATCAAAAACGCGTACCAAGGCAGATTCAAGAAGCTGTTGGCTATAAGATTGAAGCTTTCGTTAAAACACTTTTACCGGGAATCGACAATTTTGAGCATGCTCTAAAGACTGATGATTCTCACAGTGTAGAAGATGTACTTAAGGGTATTAAGATTGTTTATGACAATTTTCTGGAGATTCTCAAGAGTAATGGAGTTGAGCAGATTAAGTCTACCGGAGAAAAATTCGATCCAGCACAGCACAGCGCAATGCTGCAACAGGCAGACGAAAATAAGCAAGATGGAATTATACTAGAAGAATATATGAGCGGTTACAAATTCAACGATAAAGTTATTAGACCAAGTATGGTTGTAGTTAATAAGTTAGACGCTCAAGCTAAACAAGAAACTCAAGAAGAAGCAGAGAGCGACGATCAATAAATCTCTGGATGGTCTTTATGGGAGCAACTAGTTATGCCAACATATGAGT
>WGDE01000007.1 GCA_015493385.1 Phycisphaerae bacterium | reverse complement strand
ATCTTAAGTCTTCACCTTTGCCGATATTTTCTTTTAGGCTTTTTTCATATATGGAATTATAGTAAGCGACAATTTTGTCATTGTTTGGCAAGAAACCCCTTGATGAACTTGGCCAAAGCTCCAGAGGAGGCCTGTCGTTTGGAAAATGAATCTTTCGACTATCGACAATGTATTTAGGTGGATTTTTCTTGAACTCTTTAACCATCTTTCTGATTTTTCGTCCAAGTGCTTCCGGTTTCATTACGTGCATATTACTCTCAAATGCTTTTGGGACTGGTGCAAAACGCTGCGCTTTAACATATATGCCAGGAAACCATCCCCAGACATAGATAGAATCTTCTTTAGAGCTGTGCTTGTTTATATATTCACCAAGCATCTCCCACTGCGCAAGGTTTCCTTTGCGGTGGCTGTTGGCGTCTTTTAGTTTTTGCAGATACCCTCTTTCTCTGTGAAGGTTTCCTTCGCGGTCTTTGTATTCTTTCCCGCTATAAGGGCTTTTAGTCAGCCCAAACATAATTGGCCATGCCAATACAATCATTATTAAAGCTACGATTGCATATAGACTGCGCCAAAACATCTTGTTTTCTGGTAGTGATTCGCATGTTCTTTTGCCGAGTATCCATATACTGTATGCTCCTGCAATCGAACCTGATGCGCAGAGCGGTAAATAGTATTGTTCGTATGGTCTCGGGCTAATCCACACAAAGACCATATCAAGCAGCCACCAAGTTGCGAGAAGAAATACTACACTCTCTCTTAAGTCGATAGCGGGTTTTTCCTTTCTACGGAACCAAACAAAAAAGATGCGAATTTTAACTATCAATATTGATGTTATTGCCATTGCAATAGGTAGGCTAAGCATACGATAATAGCCGAATACGAATTTTGCCTGTGCGGCTAGATCAATGCCACTGCGGCTTTGTTGGACGTAGCCACTTGGTAATATACTCTCGCCTGATTTTGTAGCTTCTTTTGCAGAAAATAGCTTGGCAGATAAATTTGCGAAGATGTCCCAAACAAATCCATACGGCATTGTTAGAGAGAGGTCTCCAATAATTATCCAAGCATAAATAGGGCTAAGTGCTATTGCTGCCCCGAGTAGTAGTAGGGCGATATCGTTCATAATGATTTTGACAGTGCGCAGCTTCAATATTGCGGCGATTATAAGAAATATAGAAACTGCACATATAGCTGATATTCCAGTTTGTTTAAATAGCGGCCCCCATGACAGAAACATTCCTGCAAGAAGCCCCCATAGCCAATGTTCTTTCTTAAGCCTTAGAATGAAACTGCTAATTCCCAGCATCATAAAGGCTATCATGAACTGTTCTTTAACATTGCCAAATTTTGCAATAACCGGAGCGCTAAGATAAAAACAGGCTGTCAGTGTTGCAATAAAGGCAGCGCTGCGGCTGTATAGTTGCTTGAGAGCGTAGTAAGTTAACCCAAGTGCTGATGCTTGAAGGGCTCCCTGTATAACTTTTGGCCCGATATCACTAAAGCCCATACCGAATAGACCAAATAGCCATACGCCAAGCATATTCATTAAAAGCGTGCCGCTTTGTGCACTTGGTAACTCTCCTTTGCCAATAACAGCACCATTTAGAATGTGCTGCGCAGAGTAGACGTATGAACCGCTGTCGAATGGGCCAGGAGTGTTGAGCTCGCAGTATTTCCCCATGCAGAATGGAATTGCAATAATCACAAATATGGCTATTGCTGAAATGCTGATATATTTTTTCTTTGTAGAAGAGTCTATCTCTTTTTGCTTATATATTTTTTTAGTCATAAATATTGTGTGCTTTTATTCTTTGTCATCTTTTTTGTAGTGAATTGTTTTGCGCAGGACATAAGTAGGTCTGTTTTGTGATTCGTGATACGTCCTTACCTGTAACTCTGCGAGTAATCCCATCATTATGAATTGAATCGTTGCCATAAAAAGCATAGCAGAGATAATAAGTAGAGGGTTTCTATTCATAGAAAGCCCCATTACGAATTTATGGTAAAGAAGGGCGATGAATGAGACTCCAGACCCGATCAGACTAACTCCGCCAAGTAAACCAAATATGTAGAGCGGCTTCGTTGAGAACGAGTTTAGAAATTTAACAGTTATTAAATCGAGTAAGACTTTGAACGTTCTGTTTAGGCCGTATTTTGCCTCACCGCTCATTCTTTCTCTGTGATTAACAATCATCTCGCCGACATTCGCTCCGCTCCACTGAGCTAGAGCTGGAATGAATCTGTGCATTTCTCCATAGAGCTTTGTTTCTCTTAGAACCTCAGATTTATATATCTTTAATGTGCATCCAGAATCGTGAATTGGCACATTTGTAATCTTTTTGATTAGCCAATTTGCCAGTCTTGAAGGGATGTTTCGGCGAAGATGATTGTCTTTTCTATCTTTACGCCAGCCACTTACAATGTCGTAGCCGTGATTTAGCTTATCTATCATTGCAGGTATGTCACTAGGGTCGTTCTGAAGGTCGGCATCTAAGGCAGCTATAAGCCCACCCTTTGCATGGTGAAAGCCGGCACTAAGTGCAGCTGTTTGACCGAAGTTGCGTCTGAAGACTAAGACTTGCACCCTTGGGTCATTTTTTGCAATCTCTTCAAGGACGCTTAGGCTAGAATCACGGCTACCGTCATCTACAAAGATGATTTCATAATCAAACTTGCCATCAAGAGCCTGAGTAATTTCTTTATAAAGTACTCCTAAGTTACCTTCTTCATCCAAGAGAGGTACAACGACGCTAAGTTCCAATTGTTCATTTTTCATGTCAAACAAGACTCTAAATATCTCTTATTTCAGGGTTTAAGGAGTAGTTATTGCT
>WGDE01000006.1 GCA_015493385.1 Phycisphaerae bacterium | reverse complement strand
ATATATGCTAGTGCGCAGTTCTCGGCAGATTTCATTGATATGCTCACTCTGGTTGTTGCTCTCGTCTATGAAATCTTGCATGTCAGCAATCTTGCTATTTATGGAATCTAAATCTTTGCTAAGTTCATGCAATCTACTCTTCCTTGATATGATGCCAATACCCTTGCTGAGTTTGCCAACTTTAAGGAAGCAGCCATTCTCTAGTATATCCGCTTCTGGAGTAACAAAGAGGCATCCGTTGCCAGCTTCTTTCGATATTGCCATCGCATTATCTATACTGTCTATTAGGAACGCTTTGCCTAGAAGTGTGGAGACTAGATTTTTGTATTCTGGGTCGTAATGTACAAGGTTTGAGAGTTTGTCAATCACACAGTCATGGTTGCTAAGGTCTATGGAGGTGTCTGCGCTGTTAATCCTATCAAGGCATATAGCCTCTATCCGAGAGCCGAACGCGTCGATTTTATCTCTATCTGCAGTGAACTTGCTTGTAGAGGTTACAATTAGTGAGTCCGCTTTTGAGCCTAGAACGGCTTCAACTGCTTTGGCGTATCTGTTGTCTGCGCGTAGGATATCAGCAACGATACCGTCAATGTAGCTAAAGAGACCTTCGTTGTTTTTAGCGTGAAGAATTTTCTTAACGCCTTTATTTAATCCCTCACGATTAGATTCCATATTTGTTAAGATTTTAATCTCACTCTCGACAGCGCTTCTGGATTCTTTGAGCTCGCTCATGGATTCAGCTCTCTCACTGATCTGCGCGTCAAGAATTTCGATGAGCTCACGTTTCTCGTCTAGATTGCTTTGCAGTTGATTTATAACATCGGATATATCATCCATTCTTGCTTGGTATACCGCTTTGTCTGTAAGCATCTTTTCTAGTTGAGATTTGAAGCTGTTAATTTTTTCAAAGAGTCTACTTTTTTGGTCTGAGAGGTTCTCGCGATAATCACCCATACTTTTGATTTCATTGTGTAGCTGGGCAGTTCTGCGTACCGTATCTAGAACTCCAGATTTTTCATCTTCTAGTTGGGCATTTAATGTTGTGCATTCTAAATTTATCTCGTGGAGCATATCTTGTAGTGTCGCGAGCTGAGCTTCTTTTTCTCTTGCGTCCTGTTCATTGTTTTGCAGGTTGTATTGACAGCCGGCAAGAGTTCCCTCTAGTCTTGCATTCTGTTCTTCAAGAGAATGTATTCTTCCAGAAGCACTGCTTTTTCTCTCGTGCAACTCAGCTATTCGGTTCTTTAGATACTCTATTCTCTCAAGGTGCTGTTCTATCTTGCTCTTGATAGCTATTAGGTTGTTATCGTTATTGTTGATCTGCGTTTCTTTTTGTGAGATACGACTTCTAAGCTCTTCTATGAGAGAGTCGTTTCTAGCAACATCTGCGACAATAAGCCCAAACGAATCGTTAAGTTTGTTTTGACGCTCAAGAGTTTGCTTGTTTTTTTTTGTTAGCTTGTCATACTCTGCAAGTGAGTAGCTTAGGTGGAGTTTTTTTAAGCGGTCGTTGTATTCAACGTAATTTCTCGCTTTTCCTGCTTGCAATTTTACACTGCGCAGCTGCTTTTGAACTTCATTTATAATATCGGCTAGCCTCAATAGATTTTGCTCGGTTCTTTCGAGTTTTCTCTGGGCTTCTTTTTTGTGAGCCTTGAATTTAGATATTCCAGCTGCTTCTTCAAATATAACTCTACGCTCAGCCTTTGATGCGTTTAGAAGTTGAGAGATTTGTCCCTGTTCTATAATGGAGTATGCGCTAACGCCGACTCCAGTATCCATGAATCTTTCTTTAATATCTTTTAAGCGGCATGTCTTGTTGTTTATTAGGTACTGGCTGTCACCATTTTTATATAGGCGTCTTGTTACTTCTAGTTCGCTTGTTTCATTATCCGAACCGCTGACGTCTTCAAAGGTGATTGTAACCTCTGCCATTCCTGATGCTTTTCTGCTACTGCTACCACTAAAGATAACGTCAGTCATTTGGCTACTGCGCAGGCTCTTTTTCTTTTGTTCTCCAAGCACCCATTTAACGGCATCTACAACGTTACTCTTGCCGCATCCGTTTGGTCCTACAATAGCAGTAATGTTGGAATCGAAATTGAATTCCGTTTTGTCCGCAAAACTCTTAAATCCGTTGAGAACGATATTTTTTAGTCGCATTCTTTTGCCTTCCCTAGCTATGAAGAAAGTTTTTCTTACAGGTAGAGTCTATTTCCAAAGGTTCTTGTTACTTTATTACGAGGCAACTATCTTATGCGTGCCTTAATCTCACTGTCAATGTCGGGCAGCGGCTGTGCTATGAATTTAGCGTTTACTGCACCACTTCTGCACATTGTTTCAAGTATAGGAACAATCTCGGCGAAATTGACACCTAAACCTTGTTTAAAAGTAAATGTTTTGCTACACGGGTTATCCCCCAATGCGCGTATTATGCTACATATAGAGTAGCCTGATTTAACCGGCCCTATGATGCCTGGCTTGGTTGGGTTTTTACGTATTATGGAAACTCTGTCTGCATTGGCCATTGCACTGATTGTAACATTACGATCTTTTGAAGTTAGGAATATATCGTTAATTGCCCTGATATCTCTTCCAAATACAATTACTGCAGGGTCTTTTTGGCGGCGAACATATATGGTATTATTGTCGTGTGATTCGATTATTTCCATTGTAAAATCATCACCGATACGTTCGGTTGTTATTGAGATGTCGTTTATTCTTTTGAGTGCTCTATATGAAGCAATACGAACATCAATATTATCGTCGTCTATAAAAACTCTTAGGGTTTGTTGAATTATATCACGGTCTGCGTGACCAATCGCCTCAATTGCTTCAACTCTATAGGGAGACTTTTTATCCAATGCAATTTCACGAAGAGTCCATGCCGCATCATCATCCCCCAGAGCGAGCAAGACTCGAGCTGCGCGTAATTTTACATATTGGTTGTCGCTATTGAGATATTTGCGAACATACGCGATGCTGCGCCTGCCGATTGCTTCGAGCCCAATCTCACTATCAAGGACCTGGTCTCTTTCGTTAAGAGTAGAAGCAAACTCTTTGATCTTGGCAATTTGAGTTTTATCGCTTTGAGGCAGATAAAGAGCTTTTATAAGTTCTGCTAGTTTTCCTTGCCTATTGCTGTATTCGGCAGGTGGATTGATTAGTATAAGCCCCGGAGTTTTTGCTACTGCAGTACCGCTACCAAAGCGATCGTTAATCTTATTTCTAATGAGGCTAGTAAGTAGGAAATTTTGTTCGTACATCGCTACAGTCATAATCGGCTCTTCAAGTGATTTTGCACCGCCTATAACGACACCTTTAGTTTTGTTTGGAGAACCTCCGTTGATATTTTCGACATAAATTGGACCTTTTGCGGTTGCAAGCTCCCTTGCTCCAGGAACGCCAACCCTGTTGTATGGGACTAGATTGCATTCAAAGAGAGTGCCTCCCTCAAGAGAAGTTGTTTGAGTACCCTCGAGAGCCTCAACTATTACATCAAATTTGGTGTCTTTTGCACTTCCTGTTGGTATGATTCCATAAACCCTAACGACGGTATTATCTCTGCTTTTTAGCAAGTCTATTGCTTCTTTTCTGCTAGTTGTGTTTAATTTCCTCTGAATAAGTTTTACCATCTGAGGTTGTATTCCAACAGGGCATTCGGCAGAGCCATTTTTGCCCAACCCCATAACAATTCCATAACCTTCTACTAGAACAGCATTTGAACTAAACACTTCGGCGAAATAGCCAATACTCTTGTCGAGTTGTATTGTTTTCTCTAAATTGGCAATTTCTTCTTTATTTTTCTTGGTTTGACTCTGTGCGCACCCCGATAGAGACAGCAATATTGCCATAGAAAAGATGCTAAAGATTACAGTTTTGCGCATATTAAACCCCGCAGTAATAGTTTAGAATCACAATCAATACAACCCTCTTATCCTGATTGCAATATTAAGGCAACCCCTTATGGATTCTAAATAGCAATTGTTAGTTTGGTAGATACTATTCTCAGGACCTATGATAGTCAAGTATATTCTATATATTGAGTTTTCTTGTTTTGAATTGCTATATGTTGTGTGTGTGGAGGAGGCTGGTAATTTCTCTAATGCGCCTAATTAATTTGAGTATTTCTTTTGGCTAATTATGTATGTTTGAGCTGGAAAATACGTTTTGTTTTAGTATTCCAGATTTATCAAAGCATATACGTATAGTCATCAGTATGGTTAGCACTACGCTCATAATCGTGCTAACTGTAATCGCTATCATTATCATGATTTGATATTTAATGGCAAGAGCTGGGCTTGCACCTCCAAGCAATACTCCAGTCATCATACCCGGAAGGGCGACCACTCCCATTGTTGCCATTGCAGCTAATGTTGGCTTTAAGGCAAGTTTGATGCTTTGTCGCATGTAGGGCAATAATGCTTCATACTCGCTTGCGCCAAGAGATAGTCTGTACAGATACCCCTTCGTATCTTTTCTGATATTTTTATAAAATGCAGCGATTCCCACTAAATTACCACGAAGAGAATTGCCCAGCAGCATTCCGCTAAGTACGATGAGATACCGCGCATCAAAGATATTTTGCAGGTCAATGACAACTGTGTTTAGGTAAAATATCACTGTTAAGGTTGAGATAGTGAATGAGATAAAAACAGGCAAAAAGATCTTACTAATCTTTATAGTAGAGCTCTTGATTGCAGAGAAGACAGCCGTCGTTAACATCACACTTAACCAGAGTATATTTACTACGGGGTTGTTATATTCAAAGAGATATTTCAGAAAAAAGCCAATCAGAATAAGCTGAATAGCCATCCTTGCAACGCTATAGAGCAACGAGCGCAGTATGTTGAGTCTTAAAAATAGGCTTATCGCAATCGGAATCAATAGTAGCAAAAAGCTCAACGCTAGAGAGGATATTGGGATATTTATTGTTTCCATTTTTTGTCCTCGACGTTGAATATCTTTACTGAATTACCCGCGTACCACTGCGGGTCGTGTGAGCTTATCAGGCAAGTGATATCATCTCTTTGAAGAAAGAAGTCCACTACCTTCTCTTTGAGATGCTTATCTAGTGAGGATGTTACTTCATCTAAGAGGAAAACTTTTCTCTCAAGCAAAGCGGCAATTACAATCGCTAGTCGCTGCCTCTCGCCGCCAGAGAGTTCTTGGGTATATTTATCTAGGATACTTAAGGGCAGCTCAAATTGCTCTAGCAAATTATGAATTCTCTCTTTGCTGAAAACTAACATTGAATTTACTTTTAACTTAGAGATAGAATCAATGAGCTCAGAAGTTATTATGCTGCCAAGGCTAATATCTTGGTCTATGTATGCGATTTTCTTGCGTACTTGCCAGACGCTCTGGTCGTCTAAAACTGTTCCATCAAAGAGTATGCGGCCTTTATCAGGCTTGACGAACCCAAGAATCATTGAAAAAAGAGATGTCTTTCCAGATCCAGATCTACCCAGAACTACGACCTTTTCTCCCCGCTTAATCTTGAGAGACAAATTTTCTATAACTGGTACTCTACCGAAGCTTAGGTGGATGTTTTCAAATCTAATCATTTTTGGTTTGCGCCTTATTCTTTCATAGCAATCTTAGCGACTGATGATAAAGGCAGAACTTTGAGATTGCAATAGAGAAAAGATTGGAGCAAAAGAAAAGCAATCAAAGGGTTGAGTCCATAAAAAAGGGTAGTCATTTTACTGACTACCCTTAAAGTATACTACGGATATAAATGTATTTCTACTATGCACCGCACAGCGCTAGTAATACTCCAGCTGCAACGGCAGAACCAATCACTCCCGCTACATTTGGCCCCATTGCGTGCATCAATAGGAAGTTGTGAGGGTTATCCTCAAGACCAACCTTGTTGGCAACTCGCGCAGCCATTGGTACAGCTGAAACACCGGCAGCACCAATGAGTGGATTTATCTTTTCTTTGCTTAGCTTGTTCATCAATTTTGCAAGCAACACTCCCGCTGCAGTACCAATACAAAAAGCAATCAAGCCTAGACATAAAATTCCAAGAGTTTTTCCGTTTAGGAATTTGTCAGCAGCAAGTTTTGAACCAACTGCAAGACCAAGCATAATCGTTACGATATTGATTAGCTCGTTTTGAAGTGTCTTACTCAATCGCTCTACAACGCCGCTTTCCTTCACGAGATTACCAAACATAAGCGAGCCGATAAGGGGGCAAGCAGATGGTAACAATAACGCACAAAGACCAAGCACAACAAGAGGGAAGATCATCTTCTCTAGCTTGCTAACATAACGCATCTGCTTCATTTCAATCTGACGCTCAGCTTTTGTTGTTAGCAATCTCATAATTGGAGGTTGAATCATAGGTACCAGTGCCATGTAGGAATATGCAGCGACCGCTATAGGCCCAAGAAGGTGCGGGGCAAGCTTGCTTGCACCAAAGATAGATGTTGGCCCATCAGCACCACCGATGATTGCAATTGCAGATGCTTCATTCATCGTAAAGTGAAGCAAGCCTGACTTTGTCAAAAGCACAGCGCCCATAAGAGTACCAAAGATACCAAACTGAGCTGCGCCTCCAAGAAGGGCAGTTTTGGGATTAGCAAGCAATGGCCCAAAATCAGTCATTGCTCCAACACCCATAAATATTATCAATGGAAACAGACCGTTCTCAATACCCATGGAATAGAATACGCCAAGAAAACCCGTTTCTTGTGCAATCTCGCCATTGCCCATAACATGGCCAGCGATTTCAGCAATTCCTGCTACAGGAATATTTGAAAGAATACAACCAAATCCAATAGGTATAAGAAGCAATGGCTCCCAACCTTTTTTAATGGCAAGAAATACGAGCAATAAACCAACAAGTATCATGGCAAACTGCTTTGAGCCTTCTATACTAAAGAAATTGTACAGGCCTGTATTGTGCCAGAGTTCTACAAAACTATTCACAGTGACTCACCTCAATTACATATTAATACGAACGAGAACCTGATCAGCAGTAACCTGATCACCAACAGCTACCGCGATTTCAGCAACAGTTCCAGAGACCATACTCTTAACTTCAGTCTCCATCTTCATAGCCTCAATAATCATGATAGTTTGACCATCTTCAATGTCGTCACCTTCGCCGACGAGAATCTTCACTACAGAACCAGGTAGTTTTGCTCTGACGTTATCTGTCTGGCTTGTTGCGTTGGAAGATTTCTTAACTTTAGAGGCATCAACGTCAGCTTCTGTTACATCGAAGTTGTACGTTTTGCCGTTGACCGTTGCTTGTGAGCCATTGAGGGTTACGGTGTAGTCTTTCCCATCAAGAGCCACGTTGTAGCATTCGACCTCACCGGTAGTTTTCTCGGCTACCTTGGCCTTATTCTTGCGCACTCCAACTTTAGCTTCGCCCTTGAGGAATGTGATTCCCTTATCGCCGCATGTTGCAACAATAAAGACGTTCTCATCGGTAGCTTCGAGACCAGCATCAAGAACTTTCTTCTTCGCTTGGTCAAGACCCTTATTCTCGTCGCGGTCATTGATATCTATAGGCAACTCAGTTGTTGTTTCAAGGTTGAGTTGTTTTGCTGCAATCTTTACAATCTCAGCGTCTGGTTCGCAAGGAGTCTTGCCGAAGTAACCAAGTACCATCTTGCCATAGCCATCTGCGATTTTCTCCCAAGGGCCAAACATAACATTGTTAAACGCCTGTTGGAAGTAAAACTGAGATACCGGAGTTACAGAAGTTCCAAATCCGCCTTTGCGTACAGTTTCACCCATAGCGGCAATAATCTCAGGGTATTTATCCATTATGCCGTTGTCACGAAGCATCTGAGTGTTGGCTGTCAAAGCTCCACCCGGCATTGGAGACCAAGGAATTAGCGGCTCAACTGCAGCGGCCTCTGGTGGGAAGAAGTAATCTTTCATGCAGTCTTTGAATACTGCCTCAGCCTCGCGAATTTTCTCCGCGTCGAAGTCTAGCTCGAACTCAGTGCCGCGTAGAGCGTGCCACATAACCAAAGCATCTGTTTGAGCAGTTCCGCCTGATACTGGAGCTAGAGAGAGGTCTATTGCATCAGCGCCACCATCAAGAGCTGCACGGTAGCACATTACTCCGTTACCAGCAGTCTCGTGGGTGTGCATACGTATTGAGACATCAGCAGGAAGCATTTTTCTTGCTAGTTTTATCGTATCGTAGACTTTTTGAGGTGTTGATGTTCCAGAGGCATCTTTGAAACATACTGAATCGTATGGAATGCCAGCGTCGAGAATATTTTTGAGTGTTTCGGCGTAGAACTCTGGGGTATGGGCACCCTCACATCCTGGAGGAAGCTCCATCATCGTAACAACAACTTCATGCTTTAGCCCAGCCTCGTGAATGCATTGGCCAGAATAGATGAGGTTGTTTACATCGTTGAGGGCGTCGAAGTTACGGATAGTTGTAATCCCGTGCTTCTTGAAGAGTTGTGCGTGAGCTTTGATTACATCTCTTGATTGAGATTCAAGACCAACAACGTTTGCGCCTCTTGCTAGCGTTTGAAGGTTTGCGTCAGGGCCAGCTACCTCGCGGAAACGGTCCATCATATCAAATGCGCTCTCGTTACAGTAAAAGAATAGTGACTGGAAACGTGCTCCGCCACCAGCTTCAAAGTGAGTGATGCCAGCTTCTTTTGCAGCCGCAACTGCAGGCATAAAATCTTCTGTTAAAACACGAGCACCGTAACAAGACTGAAACCCGTCACGGAATGCGGTAATCATAACGTTAATTTTCTTCTTGGCCATTAATAATCCACCTTTCTATTTTATCGTATGGATTTAGAGGAAATAGAATCCCCTTTTTAGATAACGATTTATATTTTTAGCTTGCCTGCGCCTTTGCAATGGCGATAGCAGCGGCTATTTTTGCTCGATTGCCCACGTTTGAGTCGGAAGTAACTGGTTCTATTTTTTCAGGAAATAGACTTGTTATGATTTTTGATGCGATACTCATAGTAATAATCATCAATACGAGGAATGCAAATACAACTCCCATTCCAACGAGCATAAAATTGAAACCCTGAGCCACTATGTTTTCCACGACTGCGTTTTCCACAAGAGACCTCTCATTTTTAATAAATAATAGAATCAATAAGCGTAAATTTGGAGCTATACCTAGAAGTCGACTAAGCGTCTGAACCAAATTTAGGTTATTAGAGAATATTTACTGTGGTTCGTCAATGTTTATTGTTGCACTTTTTGCGTTTTATAGGTATCCAGTATGAAAAAACTAAAGGGTGGCTCTAATTAATTGCTTTGGAGTTAAATTTGACTAAATTCGATATAATATGGTTTGACGAGTTAGATTCTACCAATACATATCTAAAAGACTTGTTGGTTAAAAAAACAAACACCAGAGATTGGACTGTAATTGCCGCAAAGAACCAGACTTCTGGTAGGGGCAGAAAACAGAGAATTTGGGTTAGCTCTCATGGCAAGAGCTTGACATTCTCCGTCTTGATCAAAACAGAGGTTGCGATAGAGGAGCTAAGCAGTATCACCCTTGCCGCTGGAGTTGCGGTTGCAGAGTATCTAAGAGATAAAGGTATTGCTGCGCAGCTTAAATGGCCCAACGATGTTATGGTTAACGGCAAGAAAATCTGCGGCATCCTTACCGAGTTAGCCTTAGTAGAGAATTGCAATTCAAACTATATAATCCTAGGGATTGGTCTAAATGTTAATATGGACCTATCAGAGGCAAGCGCAATCGATAAGCCTGCAACATCTATGGGTATCGTTTTGGGCGAGGCTTTCAGTTTGGATATTCTTCTAAAGGAGCTACTCTCAAAGTTACAGTGGTATATTGATACATGGCAAAACGGCGGATTTGCTGAAATCAAAAAAGAATGGCAACTCAACTGCGCCCATGCAGACAAAGAGCTTGTGATAACGAATGTTAAAGGCGAAGTATTTACTGCAACATTCGACTCTCTTGGCGCAAATGGAGAGTTGGTAGTTAGAAGAGAAGACGGTAGTCTTGAAACTCTTATAGAGGCGGACATAAAATATTAGGTGTTAAACGCAACGGACGCAGAAGACACAGATTTTTAAAACCTTTTTCTACCATGGATAAACTATGCAACCAGAGCCTCCCGATTCTGTTATAATTCGGTCTCGTAATGATGACCTGCCATTTGGCTCGTGATCGTTGAACGTCACAATAACATTTTTTTCAGGAGGCTCCTTATGGATAAGTATATTGGATTTGATATTGATTGCAAGAAAACAGTAATATGTAT
>WGDE01000005.1 GCA_015493385.1 Phycisphaerae bacterium | reverse complement strand
ATATGTAGTCTGCCTGAGGGCTGTATTCCTGAGAGAACTCTCACTGTAAAACTCCACTTACTATAAGGTTAATTATAAACTCTACAACAGATCGTTTGCCATTTTAGCCGATTCCACTGTATTGTAAAGTAGCATTGTTATTGTCATAGGGCCAACACCACCAGGGACAGGCGTTATAAAGGCAGCTTTTTCTTTGACCGCATCAAAATCAACATCACCAACTAGGCGGTAGCCCCTCTCTCTGGTCTTATCTTCTATCCTATTGACTCCGACATCAATAACGCAAGCTCCCTCCTTTACCATATCAGCTGTAATTGTATTTGGGTAGCCTGTTGCAGCTATTACGATGTCAGCTTTTAATGTATGTGCTGCGATATTTCTTGTTCTTGTATGGCAAACGGTTACAGTTGCATTTCCAAGCTCGCTCTTTTGTGCGAGCAGATTGGCAAGTGGCTTACCAACAATATTGCTTCGACCAACTATAACAACCTCCGCACCTTCAAGAGTAACTCCACTGCGTTTAATCATTTGAATAACACCGTGAGGAGTGCATGGCAAAAATGCTTTTTCACCAATAACCATCCTGCCGACATTCACAGGGTGAAATCCATCGACATCTTTTGATGGGGCGATCGCCAATAAAACTTTTGCTTCATTGATATGTTTTGGAAGAGGAAGCTGGACAAGGATACCGTTTATTTTCGGGTCGTTATTCATCTTTTCTATAAGACCAAGTAGCTCATCTTCGCTGGTCTCTGCGCTGAGTCGATTATCATCTGAGTATATACCAATGGCATCACACGCTTTTTCTTTTGCACTAACATAAGAGATGCTTGCTGGGTCTTGACCAACTAAAATTACACCAAGGCCGGGAGTGATATTTTTCTCTTTAAGCTTTGCAACTTCTTGCGTTAGTTCTGCGCGAATCTGCTGAGCAATTTCTTTTCCGCTAATTATCTGTGCCGCCATTGCTATCTCCATTTTTCTGTTTCAAAACAAAAGAGTTTTGTTCTTACAAATATATTTATGCTTAAAAGAGTCCTTTAACTTTCCCAGTCTCAACGTCTACATCTATTCTTCTAAATGCAGGATTGGACCCTGTACCTGGCATCAGTTTTATACTTCCTGCAAGAGGCACCGCAAAGCCTGCGCCTCGATAGACTAGAATATCTCTAATCGGTAAAACAAAATCTTTTGGTCTTCCCTTAACCTCTGGTTCGTGCGAGATACTAAGGTGAGTTTTAACCATACATGTTCCAAGCTCGTTTGTCTTTGGGTCTTTGTCTAGCTCTCTTAATTTTGCAAGCGCCTTTTCCTCAAACTTTACTGCGCTGGCTCCGTAAACTTCTTTGGCGATTATTTCAATTCTATCTTTTAAAGGTGTATTGAGATCGTAGAGAAATTTGAAATCATTTTTTTCTTCGCAGGCATTCATTACAGCCTCGGCAAGTTCGACTGCTCCATCTCCGCCTTCTAGCCAATGCTTTGAAACCGCTACAAGCGCTCCGGCATCTTTTGACGCTTGCTTTACAATTTCAATCTCAGCTTCTTTGTCCGTGTAGAAACTGTTTATACAGACAACAGGCTTCACTCCGCTCTTCTTAACAGTCTCAATATGGGCGATAAGATTTGCGCATCCCTTTTCGACGAGCTCTAAATTTTCATTCACATACTCATCAGCAAGTTCAACGCCGGGTTTAACTGTTGGACCGCCGCCGTGCATTTTAAGAGCTCGGATTGTTGCAACAATAACAACTGCATCTGGTTTTAGTCCTGAGTATCTACATTTTAGATTCCAAAATTTTTCAAAGCCTATATCTGCTCCGAATCCACTTTCTGTGACATGGTAATCGCCAAGTTTGGTTGCTAAGAGATCCGCGATGACAGAACTTTGCCCAATCGCGATATTTGCAAACGGTCCAGCATGAACAAAGACAGGGTTGCCCTCTATAGTCTGCATGAGTGTCGGGTTCATTGCTCCAATAAGCCAAGCTGTCATTGCGCCGGCAACCTCTAGGTCTTCGGTTGTTACTTCTCGATTTTGTTTGTCGAGGGCGACCACAATCTTGCCAATTCTTTCCCTCAAATCCTTGAGGTCTTTTGCGATTGCTAGGATTGCCATGATTTCACTTGAGACGGTAATCGCAAAACCAGATTCCATTTCTAGACCATCCATTTTACCGCCTTTTCCGATGGTGATATTTCTTAAGGCCTGAGCACAGAAATCAATTACCCATTTAATTTGTACTTTATCAGGATCTATGTCTAGTCTTTTTAATCCTCGCCGCGCAAGAACTTCATCGTCGTAGTTGTGCTCATGCTGCATCCTTGCAGTTAGTGCAACCATTGCAAGGTTATGAGCATTGTTTATTTTGTCTATGTCGCCCGTCAAACCAAGGCTTAGTGGCGCAAGCGGAATACATTGTGCAAGACCGCCGCCAGCGGCTGAGCCTTTGATATTAAATGTTGGGCCTCCAGATGGTTGCCTAATTGCTCCGGTAACTCGCTTGCCCAATTTTCCAAGACCGTCAATTAATCCGATACAGGTCGTTGTTTTTCCCTCGCCAAGTGGAGTTGGTGTGATAGCGGTAACGTCTATATATTTTCCAGTAGGATTTGAGCTGACTCGTGCAAACGCCTTTTTGAAATCTATTTTCGCCAGACCCCTTCCAATCGGGATTACTTCATCATCTAAGAGTCCAAGGTTATCGGTTAATTCCTGTACCGTTTTCATAGACTCTTCTGCGGCTTCGGCGATTTGCCAGTCTTTCATCTTTGTCGGGTCAAGTTCTACCATAGTCCAATCCGTTAATTTTATGTATTTATCAATAACAATTTCTAAGACGACTAAGCTTTTAGCTATTAATGTATTTGCTAAAAGAACAACTATTGTAGCTAAAGAGCAAAAAAATGCTAGAAACTCTTTGCTCCTTAACCGTATTTATATAGTATATTGGTTGTTTATTATTTGGATAATCTATCTGTATAGGATTTATAACTTTGCTAAGGCTCTATTGCGAAAATATAGAACAACCATTAATGACTCTAGCTTCTGATCAAGCGCACCATCTCGTTTCGGTGATGCGCAGCTGCGAGGGTGAAAAGGTAGAGGTTTTTGATGGAAAGGGCGTTTTAGCAACTGCGCAGGTCAAAACTGCTACCAAAAAGAAGGCAACGCTTGAGGTTTCTAGTATTGAGAAGTTTACACCGGTCTCTAGCGGGCGAGTTATTTTAGTGGTTAGCCTTGCCAAAGGACAGCGTTTTGACTGGCTAATCTCGAAGTGCAGCGAGCTTGGAGTCGATCATATCGTACCGGCAATTTACAAGCGCACGGTAAAACTCGGTAGCGGAGGTAAGCTTAGCCAAAGGTACAAAAATCTCGCTATTTCTGCCGCCAAGCAATGTAAACGCATTTTTTTACCGACAATCGATGCGCCGCAGCAGTTCGAGGTTGCATTAGAGAGGCTAAAAAAACTCTACCCAACTTCCGTCTTGATTACAGCCTCATTAAGTGAGTCAGCCCAGAGTCTCTATTCAAATCCACAAATACAACCCGAATCGGATAAAATAATCTTTATTGGTCCAGAAGGCGGCTTGACAGATCAAGAAGAGGCTTTTTTGTCACAAAATGGAGCGATTGCCACTCGTTTGACCAACAGTATTTTGCGGGTTGAGACGGCGGCTCTTGCGATAAGTTCATTCCTAACATTGCAAAGAGATGCTTGATATATGAGTAATCTTCTCTTTTTTGCATGAGTTTTGCTAGAGTAGTTAATAAAGAAGTTTTGCATAACTTTATGCAGTGGTTATAATGGCCAGCTCGTATTTTCGATAAGATTGACGTAATCTTTTACAAAGTTTAAGGATATATTTCTAGTGGACATGACGCTTCTTGAGGCTCGCAGCCTCGTTAAACAATATTCTGGTAGAACTGTGGTTGACGAGGTTTCATTCACTGTCGAACAGCGCAGTATAGTGGGGCTTTTAGGCAGAAACGGTGCTGGTAAGAGTACTTCTTTTCGTATGAGTATCGGTATGATTGTTCCGGATGCTGGCCAAATACTCTTTGAAGGTACTGATATAACTAAGATGCCGATGTATAAACGTGCAAGGCTTGGAATGGGGTATCTCTCTCAAGAGCCGAGTGTTTTCCAAAGGTTGAGTGTTAGAGATAATCTCTTGGCAATATTAGAGACTCTATCTCTTAGTAAACAGGAACGCTATGCTAGAGCAGATTCGCTAATTGAGAGATTTGCGCTGGGTGAAGTAGTGAATAGCCACGCTAGATTCTTGTCCGGTGGTGAGAGACGTAAGCTTGAAATTGCTAGGGCGATGGTTACAAATCCATCACTTATCTTACTTGATGAGCCATTTAGCGGGGTTGACCCTATTGCGGTTGAAGAGCTTCAGCTTGAAATTAAACGCTTGGTTGCCTCTGGAGTTAGTATCTTAATTACCGATCACAATGTTGAACGTACGTTAGAGGTAGCGGATAAGGCCTACATTATGGACCATGGAAAGGTAATTGCTTCTGGGGAGCCAGCAGACATTATTAAAGATGACCTCGTACGCAAAAGCTATTTAGGACGTACGTTTAAAGGCGATGAATTCGATCGATAGAGATGAATTAAGGTGGAATTTATAAAAATGATTGATGTAAGTAAATGCGAAATAACAAGATATCCATCAAAAGTCTTAGCGACTAAATCTGCTAAAATTGCTCAAGTAGACGATAATATCAAGGAACTTGCTAATAAAATGATTGATATTATGGTTGCAACCGAGGGTATTGGCCTAGCAGGCCCTCAAGCCGGTGTTGGGTTGCAAATATTTGTTATCTCCCTTGATGGTACAAAAGAAAGTGCACGCGTGTATATCAATCCTGTGGTTGAAGGGTTTGGTCCAATGACTACGATGCAGGAAGGCTGTCTCTCGCTACCTAAGATTTTTGCGAATATCAAGAGGCATTCTCAAGCAAGAGTTACTGCTACCGATCTTGACGGTAATGAGTTTAGTGAAGAGGCTGACGGCCTCTATGCTAAATGCTTGCAGCATGAATATGACCACCTAATGGGAACTACTATTGCCGATCGAATGGGTAGACTTGGCCATATTAAATTTCGCAAAGAGCTTAACGAACTAAAAGAATTATACGGCCAAAAGTAGGAAAAAAACGATGAGAATAGTTTATTGTGGCTCCAGTGCGTTTGGATTGCCATGTCTCGATGCCCTTGAGAAATCTAAGCATCAGCTTGTTCATATTATAACACAACCCTCTAGAGTTGCTGGTCGCGGCAAGAAGCTGCGTATTACACCGGTAGCTAATTGGGCCAAGAATCACGGGGTTGCCTGCAGGGAAACAGAGAATCTCAACAGTCCTGATATGCTTGAATTTGTGGCAAATCTAAACGCAGATATTTTTGTAGTTATCGCATTTGGTCAGAAGGTTAGCCCCGAATTTATAAATCTAGCAAAATATAAAGCTATAAATGTACATGGCTCGTTATTGCCCCTTTACAGAGGCGCAGCCCCAATTAATAGAGCTATTATTGATGGTCAAACCAAGACAGGTGTTACGGTTATCACGCTTGCCCAGCGCATGGATGCAGGCGAAATGCTTGGCAAGGCAGAGATTGATATTGCCCCTAGCGATACTGCAAGTGTCGTTCACGATAAGCTCAGCGAAATCTCAGCACCGTTGGTGATAGATACTCTCGAGAAGATTGAATCTGGGACTGTTATCTATCAACCTCAAGATGAGGCAATGGTAACAATAGCCCCAAAACTTAAAAAGAGCGATGGTTATATAGACTTTGCGCAGTCTGGTGAAAAGATAGTCAATTTGATTCGTGGAATGTGGTCTTGGCCAGGGGCCCAATGTGAATATTTATCTGTAGCTAACGGCAAGAAAACACGTGTTACCATAGCAAGAGCCAATGTGGTAGATATTGTTTCTCAGGGGAATCTTAGCCCTGGTTGCTTTGACGACAACATGAATATCGTCTGCGGGGACTCGGCAATAAAAATCGAAGAGATTAAACCTGCCGGTAGTTCCTTGATGGATTTTAAATCTTTCCTAAATGGGCGCAGAGCTAGCAAAGACGATAAATTTCTAAGCATTGATAGTGGTCTCTAGATGCAGTCGCGAGCCAATCTCACAGGGCGTCAAGTCGCGCTTAAGGTCCTTAGTAGTTTTAATGTAAACTCTCACGATGCATCAGAGCTACTTAGCAAACATTTGTCTAGCACCAACGAAAAGCCTAGAGCCTGCGATCTTGTCTATGGCTCAATCAGAAATCTAGTTTTGATAGATTACGTTCTAACTAAAACGGCTGTTTTTGATCCAACAAGGGTAAATAAAAGACTCCTAAATACAATTCGCATAGGAGCTTACGAGCTTCTGTTTTCTCATGCAACCCCTGATTACGCCATAGTTGACCAAGCGGTTAACGCTATAAGCTCAAAAAAGGGGCGTGGGTTTGTAAATGCAGTCTTAAGAAATATGGCACGGGCGATTGCTCAGCGCAGCTTGGTGGGTGAATTTTCTTTTAGCTCCAAAATAGCACCAACTAGCCCAGATAGCTGTGTTGTATTTAGCTCCGATATATTTCCAGCTCCAGAGAATAGTTTCAGTGAGTATTTATCTATAATCTTTTCAATCCCAAAGTGGCTCGTAGAGCAGTGGTTAAGCGAATTCTCACAGGAGCAAACTGTCGATATTTGCTTTGGCTCGAATAGACGCCCAAGCGTTTATCTTCGTCCCAATATTACGAAAATAACGCCGCACAAGCTCCTTGAGCGTCTAAAATCGAGTGAGATTGAGTGCGAATTAGTTTCATCAGACGCAATGCTCAAACTCTCTAGCAGCACTTCAATCGCCCATCTAGGAGAGTTTAAGGAAGGCTTATTTAGCGTACAAGATGTTACTGCGGCAAAGGTTGCGCCTCTTTTGGCCCCTAGCCCCTTTGATGTGGTTGCAGATATTTGTTCTGCACCAGGGACAAAGACAACCCATATTGCCGAGCTCATGGGCAATTGCGGTAAGGTTATTGCAACCGATATTGACCCCGACCGCCTTGCTAAGGTAGGCTTGAGTGCGCAAAGGCTTGGTCTTGATATTATCGAGACCTCTAGCTTTGACAGTGTATTTGAGCATATCAATCAATCGCATGCGCAGCTTATCTTGCTTGATGTACCATGTTCTAATACTGGAGTTATGGCAAAGCGATGCGAGCTGCGCCACAGGATAAATCCAAGAGCCTTAGAGGCGCTTGCCAATATTCAATTTAGTCTGTTAGATAGGGTGGCAAATGAGCTTAGTTCTTGTAAGAGAATATGTTACAGCACCTGTAGCATTATGGCAGAGGAGAACTCACAGGTTGTTAAGCGTTTCATTGATTGCCACCGAGACTTTAGTATTGCTCGTAGCGAACTGACCTTGCCATCAAGTGTAAGTCACGGTAGAGACGGCGGTTACGTTGCGATTCTGATTCGAGATTAGCCGCATTTCCAACAGCAGATACAGTGAGGACAACAGCTTTTTCAACAAGTTTTCCACAAAAGCGAGTTACGTTGTGTAAAGACTGTGGAGTAAAGTTTTTTTTAACTCATAACTCTAGTAATGGTATCAACTACGAATATGTGGAAAAGAATCTCATTAAAACGAGATTGATTTAGTTGTTTTGGGCATCTATTATTATTAGAGGATTGTTAAGCAATTCTACTTTAAGGACAGGACAAGAAACAGTAATTATAGGCTGGAGTTAACTATAATATGAATGCCACAGTCATGGACGAAATAGCCGATATTTATGAGCAACTTTCATCAATTCTCGGTGTGCAAAAATACAATATTTGGTTTAAAAACTCTACCAAATTGTCCCTTTGCGATGAATATATAAAGGTCTCAGTTCCCAACAAGTTTGTTGCAAGTTGGATTGAAAACCATTTTAGCTCTGAGATTGTCTTGGCTGTATCGAATGTGGTAGGCAGAAAGGTTCGGATAGCCTTTAGTATTGAGCCTGAATTGGCAGGTCGTAAAAAAGTCTCACAGCTATCAGAGTCTGATTCTAAAAAAAGAGAATCTAGCCTATCTAATACAAATATCGCGTCTAGACATGCTGTGGTTAATAGAGCTTCTAGTAAAAAGAGGCAATACAAGCTGAATCTTGACGATTTTGTTGTTGGTCCGTGCAATAAAGTTGCGTATAGTGCATCAAAGGCAGTCGTTGAGAATCCAGAGAGTCTTTTTAATCCACTCTTCCTTCACGGTAGTTATGGTATTGGTAAGACTCACCTTCTTCAGGGAGTTTGCAATCAAATCTCTAAAAATCGCCCCAATGCAAAATGTATATATGTCTCTGCTGAGGAGTTTACAAATCAGTATGTAACATCGCTTAGAAGCGGCAAGCTTGAAGAGTTTCGCAAGAAATTTCGAAGCGCTGACGTCTTAGCTATTGATGATATTCATTTCCTAGCCAACAAGAAATCTACACAGGAAGAATTCTTGCATACTTTTAATACGATTGATCTAGCCAATAAACAGGTTGTCTTGGCTAGCGATGCGCATCCTAAAATGATTTCGCAGCTAACAGAATCTTTGGTGAATAGATTTGTTTCTGGTATGGTCGTTAAATTAGATAAACCAAACTATGAGACCAGATTAAACATAGCACGCCGCCGCGCTGAGAGTATGAATATCAATCTCTCTGATGAAATTCTCTCTGTTGTTGCGAAGAAAGTCACTAAGAGTGTTCGTGAGTTAGAGGGTGCTATTTTAAAGCTCAGTGCATACGCCAAGATATCTGGAGGCAATCTGGATATTAACACGGTTAGGCAAATATTAAAAGATGGTGTTGCCAGTGCTGATGTTAGTGCCAATGTATCCGAAATTAAGGCAGCTGTTGCAGCTTATTTTGAAGTTAGCGAAGCTCAGATTGCTTCTTCAGCCAAGACAAAGAGCGTCTCTCTTGCGAGGAGTGTTACAATGTATCTTGTCAGAGAACTTAGCAGTCTCTCTTATCCAGAGATTGGTAGAATGATAGGCAACAAAAATCATGCTACTGTGATTGGGGCATATAAAAAGATCTCTAAGGCATTATCTCAAGATACTCAGTTATCTTGGAAGAGCGATAATGAGATTTTTACATGCCGTGCCGGTGAGATTATAACTTCACTAAAGCAGACCCTTGGCGTTTGAGTTTCTAATCCTTTTCACTTGCGTCTCTCGCGCCTCAAACGTTAGTAAATGCTCACCCGTAGCCATAACTTCATCGTCCATTAAGGTTTTCTACCCTTTATGGTAAAAAAACGCTTTTAGCGCAAAAAAACAGCGGCAACCAAGAAGACTGCCGCTTTCCAGCTCATTTTGTAGATGGCTGGTACTTTAAGGAGGAGGAGTGTGAATTTATTAGTTAGCCTGTTCTCCAAGCTTTACTTATTAACTTTTCAATGCTCACCCTAATAT
>WGDE01000004.1 GCA_015493385.1 Phycisphaerae bacterium | reverse complement strand
TTCCGCAGCAAGGAAGGCGCTGAACAATTCTGCACCATCCGCAGTTACACTTCCACCATGCGTAAACAAGGCGTCAATGCCTGGACGGCTCTGGGTTCTATGTTCGCAGGAGACCTCCTTCTGCCTGAAACCATACCTGTATAGTTACTTTGGATAACGATATTTCGAACGGCAGATATCGAGGTTTGAGGCTTTATAAAACCTTCCTTTTGCATTTTACGTCCCTTCATACCGACTATGACGTATCTATGGGTTTCACAATTTCGACATCGATGTCTGTGAAGGTACGGTGGACAATTGAAAACTTCAAGTCTGCAGGTATCCAATATGGTGATTTACGGTATGACAAGGGAACGGGAAGAGTTTTTTCGAGTACTAAGGCAAAATACAGACTCGCAAATCATTTTAATTATGCCTCACAATTAAAGAATGATCTAGACAAGCAAAATGCAATCCAAAATGAATTTGTTGAGGTTAACGAATTTGTTGGAACCTACTTCAATAACAATCTCAGTGGATTTACTTTACCTGATGGTTTGCAAATAGACGCTATCAATAAAACTGTTTACAGTTTTCACACTCAGCAAACAGGTGTTTCTGTTGAAATATTACCCAAACCCGAGACTTATTTTTACAATGGAGCATATCCTGGGTTCAAAAATAGCTTTCCCCAGAGACTGAAGATTAGCTATAACAAACCCTTTACCTATGATGAATTTGAAAATAGAGCTATCAATATTTCAATTATTTATCCTAAAGGCCTCTATCAAGATGTGAGGAAATTCTTTGTATATGTCCAAAAAGAGTTGGTCGACATATTTAAATTGAGGAAGGAAAATTTTGAGTATACCAAACATGAGACCGTAAATTTTTCATTAAGGTCTTATCAAACAAAACTTTCCTCTATAAGAAATGCCGATCTCGTTGTTGTAGTGGTTGAGAAAGCTCATGAATCTTTGTTACCGAATGTGTCACCATACTACTTTTGTAAAGCTGAGTTCATTAAGCGCGGCATCAACACCCAGGAGGTTCAAATAGAGCAGATACAACAATTTTTGTCTGACAAGAAGCGAAATAGAGCAAACTATACGGATCACAATATTGCTCTAAATATTTATGCCAAGTTGGGGGGAATGGCTTGGACAATAAAACCAAACTACCGGAGAAATGAGCTAATTATTGGTATTGGAGCAACTACCGATAGAGAGGGGCAGCCAGTTTTAGGGTTAATGTCAATTTTTAGAGGAGACGGGAAGTATATCTTGGGAAAAGTCTCCTCTGTGGCAAATATGGGTGATTATAAAGATAAATTAGAGCAAATAGTGTCATCAGCGATAGAAGATAGTATTCAAGATGGCATGTTAGATACGGATCAAGTATTTTATCTTATCTTCCATATCTTTAAACCGGCTGGTAAAGATAATGAAATTGAAGCGTTAAAGCGGGTAATCAGTAAATTTGCAAATTACTCTTTTGAATATGCATTCATACACATAGGCACTGGTCATAATTATCGGTTTTTTACTTATGAGGAAGATGATAAAGGAGCACAGTTCACCTTGGAAAGAGGTTTCGGGCAAAATCTCAGAGGTACGCTCATTCAGATAAACCAGAAACGAGGCTTTTTAGGGCTCCGCCCTAGAAGTTCGGTTTTTCACAAAATTGATATACATAAAGACTCGAGTTTTTTTGATTTAGAATACATAGCTGAACAAATATATCAATTCAGTGAAATGTCACATACAAGTTATAACAAGCAAGGATCACCTATTACGATTAAGTATCCTAGTTTGATGGCTAGGTTCGCGGAGAAATTTAAGGAAGGAAACCTTACTTACCTTGATGAAACTACTATGCCTGATCAATCTCTTTGGTTCATCTGATGCTGGACGAGTTAATACAAAATCTAAAGTCTAAATTGCTTCAAAATACCTCGCTGGATGTTTTTTGCTATTATTTTATTAATGAAATGCAGATTGAGATAAACAAACTTGATAAATCTCAATTTACAGGGGAAGTAGAACAGGTTTCGGTTTCGAGCTTCGCTAATGAGTACGCTGATAGAAATGAATTGGCGAAGATTGCAAAAAAGTTGAAAAATCCAATATACAAGAAATATCTGAACATATATCATTTTTTAGGACTTTCTCTTCAAGACTCTTTGGATGGCACTAGTATATTTGAAAGCTATCTTCAAGAATATTTTAATAATCAATCTGCTAGGTATAAGTACCTGATAGCCAAGATCTTTCGTGACTTTGAAAATCCTCTAAAGAGGTATTTGTCCGCCCAAGCCGAAACAGAAGATGATTTTATTCTAATTTTGAAACAGCTTTATTTAGAGGCAGACATCAATCGCAATCAGATAATAAACCGACTCAAAAAGAGCTTTGAGGAGTTGGATATAATTGATTTACTATTACTTGAGGATTTGAGGGATGTACAATCTATTGGATATGATCGACTACAGCGGCAACTATTCAATGATATTTTGTGGTGTGCTACTGAGATACAGAGTAAACATAAAGTTTTGAATAACAAAGAAGATCAGTTTAATAGTCTTTTTCAATCATTACTTGCTGCGAAGAAATACACAGTGCTAGACCAAACTCAACGGGGGAAATCATTTAGTGGTGCACAATACGGCGAATTAGATATAGCGATTTTCACAGAAGAAAATATTCCGCTAGCTATTCTTGAAGCATTTATTATTAGTTTTATAGATACAGACTATATCACCAAGCACTTAAAAAAGCTTTCCGAAAACTATGATCCGAATGGATTAAAGAACAACTATGCCATTATTTATGCAAAAAGCAGCGGATTCCCCGACTTTTGGGAAAGATACAGAGCTTTTGTACCCAAAATCGATTTTGAGTTTGAGATGTTGGATAAACAAATTGAAGATATAACAAGTAGGTTTCCTCAATTTGCAGGAATCAAAGTGGGTTTAACTAAACATCGAAATAGAGATACACTCGTTCAAGTGTATCACATTTTTATGGATATGAATTTATAAAACTACTGTTAAAAAACTGTTTGAGATAAGGTGAAATGTTCATCAGTTTAGCCGTACCCAACAGATCGTTGGTAGCGAATTGCTAACCCTGGCTTTAATTGAACACAGGTGGTCGGGCGGCGGGCCGGACGTCCCAGATTGGCTGCATCCCAAATGAGCGTTTCTGATTGACACGACTCGCCGGGCGTGATAAGATTTACCTGACTTGATGGCCGCCCTGGTAGCGGCTCAGGTCTTATCACGTATTACCAGGCGACATTCCCTTGGAGAGTAAAAGTGACCATCTTGAAAATTACGGTTTCAGAAAGACGCTTGTCCAGGCTGGAAGACAAAGCCCGCCGTTTGCGCGTCACGCCCGAAACCCTGCTGGAGGCCAGCCTGGAAGAGCTCATCACCCGCTCTGATCGGGAATTTCAGCAAGCAGTGTCCTATGTACTTGCCAAGAACGCCGATCTGTATCGACATCTGGCAGAAGGCGCTTGATTTGAAAAATGCGCTATCTGACGTTGGGTGAAGTGCTGACGTTGTACCAGGACGTGATGGCGTTGAGCGGCGGAGGGCAAGGAATACGGGATATGCAGGCGCTGCTGTCGAGCGTAGCTCAGCCGAGGATGACATTCGGCGGACGACATTTGTATGCCGGAGTCATAGAAAAGGCTGCGGCGCTGGGATTTTCGTTGATCAAAAACCATCCTTTTGTGGATGGGAATAAACGTGTGGGGCACGCAGCTATGGAAACATTTTTGATCTTGAATGGATATGAAATTCAAGCCTGTGTAGAGGAACAAGAAGCGGTTGTTCTAAAGGTTGCCGCTGGCGAGATGGGCAGAGTTGAGCTTGTGACATGGCTTCATGCCCATGTGACAAGGCATGAGTAAAGACGCCCGACCAGCGGCAGGGCGAGATC
>WGDE01000003.1 GCA_015493385.1 Phycisphaerae bacterium | reverse complement strand
GAATTAGCCACATTTCCTATTTTGGCATCACCTGTCGTAACAAGCTGGCTATTACCTGGGATCTCTAATCTCCCCTCTGCAGCAGTATTGCCAAGCAGCAAATCAGAATTGTGAGACCAAGTCGTACCTGACTCTGTCAACGTGTATGGCGTAGCGCTACCTATAACGTAGACTTTATCACCAAATAATATCGCATTACATACAAGAAAGAGAATCAGAGCTACTCTAATCAAAAACTTTGAGCCGCAAACCTTCTTTCTTTTCGTATTATATTGTTTCTCCACTCAATTCCCTTCTAGCAGATTGTGTATTTGTTATTTGCAAATAGATTTTGATAGCTTACTCAAGAACAAATACCCAATAACAAAAACCAAAGCCCCCAACAATTCATGCCATCTCCCAACGGCATACCTCTCCATACCAACAAATCTAAGTTCCAGAGACACTACAATTCTCAATAGATTCAATATTAGTGAAGTTAATATTGCCCCCACTAAGAACAACCACATCGCTATTCGGTCGTGCCTATCTAAGATGCCCAAGAATACCGATACAATAACAAAGCCCGTCATAGACCTCAAACCGGCACATTCATCAGCAATAATTATTGGTTTGCTAAATCCTTCAAAATAGAAAATATTCCCATCTCGAATAAAAATATCAGATGACAATGCCGGACTAATCGCATCAATAACGCAAGAGAATAAAGATTGAAGCAGATGTTCTCCTGCATTAAACATACTCAAAGGCATTGGAATCATCAGTGCAAGGAAAACCAATGGGCCAAGCCAATACTTTCTTACATTAACTGAAAACGCTATATTAAAGAACCAAAACAACGTAAAGAAAAAGCAATAGCCAGACAACCTGACAAATCCACTCTGAGTCAACACAACCATCGCTATCAAGGATGCAGAGAGCAACACAACGCTCTGGAAATCCCAGATAAACTTTTGTATTTCCAATTTATCTCTTACTCTATAAAACAACAATGCTGCCATAAACGGAACTAGCAACAGCCCTCTAAATGCAACATTGGGAGACCAAATACTCCAAAGACAAATAAATGTAGGTGATGCAAGCAAAACAATTAATGTTAATGTTACATAAAATTGCCTCTTACTACCCAAGACAGAAAGACTCTTAGCCTTTGTTTTAATCTCCATAATATTCCGTAACAAGAACTAAGCCGCGCATCTCCAATAACGGTAGAAGCTCAACAAACAACTCAAAATCATAATTACTGTGATTGTTGGCTCTGGTACAACATTCATATAGTCTAAGTCATAATCTGATGAACCCTGATTAGAAGAACCAAGTGCGCCAAAAAAGATGCTTGCATCTCCATTACCAAGAGCCCAATAATGCGTACTCTTCCCAACAATTACACCATCAACATAAAATCTTGCAATGCGGTAATCTACATCTGGGGCCTTCTTATCAACTTCCAACTCGTAGACATGCCAATCATTATCTATTTCATAATCAACAGTATTCCAGCTACCTGAAATACCAGCAATCAATTTTTCTTGGCCATTAATAGACTTCACTTTAACATTGGTAAGCCAGTAGGCGGTTTCGTTATCAACCTCTTCTGCACCTTCATTAAATTCTAAACCAAAAACACTCGCGTTAAGAACATGGCTGTAGTCGTTAATACGCATGCGCCACTGAACACTGTACTTAAGGTCGCGATCCCTCTGATTAAAACCTAAATCGCAGTTGGGATGATTTGCAGATTCGGTTCCTTCAAAAAAGACCCTGTAATAAGCGTTAGTGTTGGGGCTTGGAGATGAAGGCTGATCTGAACTATAATAATCACCGGAGAGAGACTCCGTTGAGCCCATATTATTGTAGAGCCAAAAATTAGACCCAGCACCTGCATCTTGAATTGAACCTGCATCTTGAGGCAACCCTCCCTTGCCTACATCACTACCTGCATCATAATAGATAGAACCACAAGCAATGCTCACCAGAGCAAAAAAGAAAAAGGCCACGCATGACAATGCCCCGCGAGTCGCCCTATCAATATCTCCCTTGAAAATACCCATAACAAAATAGCCCCCCCAGAGCCACAGTAATGCACTTTATATAACGCCGTTAATATTGCTTGTATTCGGCGCTTCATAAATAATTCTTTATTTTTCACTCAATACAGCAATCTTCAAAGTAGAACTATCAGCAGCAGTTACGGAATACCCGCACGAGTAGTAACCACAGGATTGCTGACGCTTAAACAATCCCAGAGTTACTTTTCTTCAGCCTGTTGCTGTATAACATTAGCGGCAGTCTTAACAAAGCCTGCGATGTCTG
>WGDE01000002.1 GCA_015493385.1 Phycisphaerae bacterium | reverse complement strand
ATTGTGCGCAGACTGCTGCTTGGTTTTTCAAGCCGTACTGGAGCGATTAGAAGATTAGTAAATATACAAAGCTCTTTGTTGGGCAAGCGAAAAAATACTACAAACGACCTCAAGGTGTTCCGTTTGTAGGCTACTATAATAGAGAAGGATATACAGTTAAATCTCCAGAAAGATTGGCTCATGAGGTTGATGTTATCTTGTCAAATTCCGGCAATGGAAATCTTGCGATTCATTGTTTTGGAGATCTTGTCAAGACTCCCGCAGCTTTTAACGCATTGAAAGAAGTACTCATCAAACACGGTATTGTTGACAAGGTGGCAGCCAAAAAAAGTGTTCTGGCTCCAATAGGAGATGAGAAAACCTCTATAGAGTTGTTCAATGGCAATACTGCAGCAATTAAAATATTGCTTCCAAATAATCCAACATCTCTAGATATCAAAGCTTCCAATATGTTAGCAGACGCACTTGAAAAAGGTACTGGCGTAAGATTTAACATTGTAAGAGAAGATGATTACAGTGGTGGGGCTGTCTTTAGCATTGGTCAGACACGTTTGTATAGAGAGTCTAGTTTAAAGCCAAGTATAGATCTCAAGGGTGAGGGATATATGATTGCCGAGAAAGATGGTAGTATTTTCTTAGTAGGAGGCAAAAGGCGAGGGGCTATTAGCCCTGTAATTGCTTTGATTGAAGAAGATTTTGGTGGACGTCTATATTCTCGACAGGATGGATTGCAGATGCCGAAGATATCTGCGCAAGAGACAATTACGATACGTGAGTACACCCCTGCGATTGAGCTACGCAGTATGTGGCAATTTGAATCTTTTGATAGAGATTTCCAATTGTTTAATCGCGTTGGTGCCTCGCGCAGCGATTTAGATCGTGTTCCAGATGAATGGGGCGGTAATATTAAATTGTCTAATGAGTATTTCGTGCATACGCTTGGCAAACTCTTGCCAAACGAGAAATACTTTAGAGATCATCCTGAGTATTATTCTCTGAGGAATGGAATTCGTCTTCCACAGGGACAGGGCGGCGGTGGCAACATTTGTATGACCAATCCGGATGTTAGGCGTATTGTTGCAGACAAAGTCTTAGATGAGTTAAAAACTTTACATAAATATGGTCTTTTTGATGTCTCGGCGATGGACACTGAAGGTTATTGTGAGTGTCAGGACTGTCAAAAACTTGCCAATCTACACGGCTCGTCAGGGTTACTTATAGATTTTGTTAATTCAGTAGCAAGGAAAGTCAAGAAAGATTATCCTGATGTTAAAATTTCAACCCTTGCTTACAATGATTCAGAGCAGCCTCCCAAAAATATAGCCCCTGATGATAATGTCATTATTCGTCTAAGCGCTGCCGCAATGCATTCGGATTACTATCCAATGTTTACGGTTGATGAGAGTGATAAATTTATTAATTCTATGAATGGTTGGCGTAAGCTTGGTGCAAAGTTTTATGTCTGGGATTTCACTGTTGATTTTAAAGGTTGGCCATTGCCGCGACCTAACCTAGAGGTTATTGGCCGTAATATTGAAATATACTCACAAAATAATGTGTTTGGATTGTTCTTGCAGGGAAGTCATTATGGTGTTGGTGAGAATCAAGCGAAATTACGTTCATGGGTCTATGCTAAGAAAATGTGGGATCCATCACGGGATACAAAAGAGTTGATTCGCGAATTTAACTATGGCTATTTTGGCAAAGTTGCAGATCTTATGCAGGACTATAGCGACTTACTTTCTAGAGAATGGCATATCTTCCATGATAATCATAATTTTAAAGATTCGCTAAAATATCCAAAACGATTCACTATGACAGATGAGTTTTATCCGCAGGCTAGAGAAATATTTGAGAAGGCGTTAGCTCAGTCTAAAGATGATCCTGCATTGCATTCCAAGGTTGAACTTGAATTTCTCAGTATCCTGTTCTACCGTTTAGAGAATATTCCACCTAATGGCGAAGAGGGCCGTAAATCGTACATAAAGGATCTTCATACATTTGAGGATCTAGCAGCAAAGCACAATCTGAATTGGATTACAGAGGGAACTACCCGCACACCTCAGCGTATTGTTGAGTGGAAGCGTAAATACAACATTAGATTTGCCAATGACAAGCCTTCAGTTGTTTATTTGGCTACGAATGCAATAACGAGAATAGGCGATGGTGCTAAAGTTATTAATGAAGAGTCTTCACCTAATGGCTTGTGCGTGAAAATTCCAATATATGGTAATGCTTGGGCGGTACAATGGTTCTTTGGATCAGCACTCTTTAATGATGTTGATTATTTAGTTAAGATTAAAGTTAGGGCAGATAAAAACAAACAGATTGGTTCCGCCTTTGATTGTGGTATCTATTCAGTTATAAATAAAACTTCACCGTTGGTGTTGTCTGTAGATTCAAAAGATCTCTCTGGAAATGATTACGAATGGTTTGATTGTGGAAATGTAAATGGCTCTGACGTTCCATCGGCTTACTTCTTCTTCGCCCAAATACCTAATAGTTCAATTGATTATCTGTATGTATCTGGTATTGAGTTTATACCAGAGGGAGATCCTGAATATAAGGCCAATGTCAGAGATAAGCCTATTGAGCACTCATTGACTCCAGCCGATATAGCGGTTGGAGAGGTCGTTAGTTTGACCAGTAAAAACTCGCAGGTTTTGCCACCTACTAAGAAGATATGGGATGCAGGACATGAAATAATCTCTATCTCACCAACCTCGAAAGCTTGGCATGCGAAATGGCACATCTTTGATTCTTTGGCTATTGGAGAGTATAAAGTCCGCGCATTGCTAAAATTAAAGGGACAAAAAGAGGGCTATGGCATCAGATTTGGAGTCTATAGCCCTAAGGCTAAAAAGGAAATATTCAGTAAAGTTATTCAAGCAAATAAGATTCCCCAATCGGATGCTTATCAATGGGTAGAACTTGGCACAGCTAATATAACAGATGATGCTGGAGCGTATTTCTTTGCAACCAGCGGTGGCGACAACTCGTTTGAGTCTTTCTTTTTAAGCAAAGTTGAGTTTGTTCGCGTTAAATAAGGGAAGCATAAGACTTATATGGTTTGTTCCATAGAAGACGGGTCGAGTTGTTACTGGCTCGACTCGTCTTTTAATAGTTTCTCTGGTGTCGTTAATTCTTTATCGTAGCGAATTAGTGGGTATCCTTTGGCGCCTGGTTCGTTGATGGCGGCGAGAAATTTTTCAATAATTACTTTCTCCAGCATTTTTCTCTCTCGCTTACTGTGCTTTTTGAGAGGGATTTGCCCTCCAGCGTAGCTTGGGTGGCCGCCACCTGTTCCACGCCTTGCGACTATTTTCTTTATAATCTTTTCTGCAGTGATTTTATCTTGGCTTGTGCGCAGAGAGATTGAGATATAATCTCTCGTAAAGCCATACACCAGCGAGAAGCAGGTGCTCTCGTCTCTTAGTAATAGATCGCTTGCTTCGGCAATCATATCTGGAGATTCTAGATAGCCGAGTGAAGATATGACAGCATTTGGGTACGCCTTTGCATTTCCAAGAACATTGCAGAGCATCTGGAAATATTCTCTCTTAACAAGACCTCTCTGGATATTGCTGAGCATACGAAGGTTTGCAAGTTTGTACAAATCGTGCAAGGCATCAAAATCTGCCTGTCTAGCATCGCGTCCGAGATCTTGCGTGTCGCTCTTTATGCCGTAGAGAAGGGCGGTGGCTAGTTTTGGTTTAATATCGATGCCGCTAATTTTGAGATATTCATACATCATAGTTGAGGTTGCACCGTACTTACTTCTTATGTCGGTGAACTTGCATTTGCGTGTAATCTTCGTGATTGGGTGGTGGTCTATTACTATAGTCGGAACAACATCTAGCGGCAATGGGTTATTTCCTGTGCCAGGCTGAGTGTCTACCATTGCTGTTATGTCGTATTTGCCTATATCAAGATGGCAGTGGTCTCGCAGGTTCAAGCCAAGGTAGTCTGCTAGCATACGGTTTTCCGCTCTATCTATTGAACCACCGATAATAGAACATTGCAAACAACCGCGAGCATTGGCCAGCTTTTTTAATGCATAGGCGCTAGCGATTGCGTCTGGGTCTGGGTTACTCTGCATTACAATTAGTAGTGTGGAGCAACCTTTGAATGTTTCGGTGAGCTTTTTAAGCTTATCTCTCTTTGCTTTTATATGTCTCAAGTTATTTCCTGATTTAAACTACTATTATTAGAGCCAACCCTTATTATTCTGAATTAATCGTCAGATAATAGGTGGTATTTAAGTAATAACTCTAAAGGTATCCTAAATATTTATATCTTTTGGCTCGTATATTGTAATTGTAGAATCAATAATTTCTATATAATTATCTCGGTGCTGCATTAGCTCCTGCGCGTCCATAATCGCAGAACTAGTCGTAGAGGATAGCCCAATTCCTGATTTGCAAATTTTTGATATGTGCTCAAGCATCAAAAAAGCAAGATTAACCGTTTCGCCGCAGATATCTTTTGAACAATAATCTGGATGGCCAATAGTCCCAAGATAGATAGGGCCACTGTTTAGCGCAATCTTTAGCTTGTCGTCTTGGATAATCCTTTTTGCATAGATTGCTGCCTCATAGGCGCGTTGTGCGTGATTAGCTCCTGAAAAGAAGCATAAAAAACCGTCTCCTAGATATTTTACAGGTACAGCATCGTATTTAAGCACTGCATCTGTTAGGTGGTGGAAAATTATATTGGCATATTCTGCTATTTCGGGAGATTTCATCGCGATAGATTTTTGGGCGTATTGGGATAGGCTCGTGGAGAATACTGTCGCTTCGAATATGCCTTGACCGAGATCGTTTGCGCCGAGTAGAAAATCAGTGCTAACGTCTAGGATTTTTGCTAGTTCAACTAAAATCGCAATATCAGGGCAGGTCTCGCCCCTCTCCCATTTTGATACAGCCTGTGGGCTTATGGTCAGCGCTCTGGCAAGGTCTATCTGCTTGAGGTTTAGCTTTTCTCTGCGTGCTCTTATTCGTATGCCTATATCCATATTTTTATCCACCTT
>WGDE01000001.1 GCA_015493385.1 Phycisphaerae bacterium | reverse complement strand
TCACTGTTTTGTGTGAACAATGATTGGACTTTGCGTCTCTCCTCTCTACCCATACCACCATGAATACTTACAATTGCTTCCGGCCTACCGATAAGAGAGCCAATACGGTCGTTAAGATAATTAAGTGTGTCACGATACTCAGTAAAGATGATAAGCTTCCGGCGATGGCCATTTGCATCAAACATTTCTGTTTGATTCTGAAGTAAATGAGATAATTCATCCCATTTTCGATCAGCACTTGACTGCCTAACTCTTAAAGCAAACTTCTCTAATTTTGCCAAGATAGCAATTTCAGCCTTCAGTTCAGTAATAGTTTTTGCTGCAGACGCCAGATCAACTACCAGTTGTTCTGTCTCTTCAAGTTCTTCGTCTGGAGCATCTTCCAAATCGTCAATGTCATCTTCAGAAAACGATGGACAATCACTATTCAATTTTAATGATAGATCTGCGCCCCTTTTGAGAAGTTCTTCTTCACGGCACCTTTTTTCAAGGCGTTCACGTCGTCGCCGAAGGGATTGATAAATAGCTTCTGGTGAAGATGCTAAACGCCTCTGAAGAATCGTTAAAGCAAAGCCAACAGCACCTTTGCGTCCACCATTTTCAAGTTGTTCTGCACGATTAAATTCTTCACGAACGTATTCTGTAACCTTAGAATATAATCTTGCTTCTGAATTAGATAGAGTATATTCAACTGTATATGCACACCGCTCTGGAAACAAAGGCTTACCATCAAATTTCAGGAGTTCTTCCTTAACCATTCGACGCATCATATCTGACACATCAGCAGAATGAACACCATCTTTAAATTTGCCTTCAAAACGATCTCCATCCAATAACGACATAAACAGTTGGAAATCTTCCTCTTTACCATTATGTGGTGTAGCAGTTAGCAAGAGGAAATGCCTTGTTAGCGTTGAAAGGAGCTGCCCAAGTTGATGTCGTTTAGTACGACGAACTTCTCCACCCCAAAAGGAAGCGCTCATTTTGTGGGCTTCGTCACAGACAATTAAATCCCAATCGGTGCTACGAAGTTTTTCTTGTACATCTTCATTTCTACTAAGCTTGTCAAGTCGACAAATAGCTAATGGGTTTTCACTAAACCAATTACCTGTTCGAGCAGCCTCATATTTATCGTTAGTCATAATCTCAAAAGGCAAATGAAAACGACGGTACAGTTCGTCTTGCCATTGTTCTACAAGGTTGCCTGGACAAACAATAAGGCATTTCTGAAGATCACACCTTACCAACAATTCTTTGATCAATAATCCAGTCATTATGGTCTTGCCAGCACCTGGATCATCAGCCAGTAGAAATCGTAATGGCTGACGCGGAAGCATGTCCTCATAAACTGCTGTTATTTGATGTGGAAGAGGTTCGACTTGGGACGTATTAACGGCCAGCAAAGGATCAAAGAGGTAAGCAAGTCGAATTCTGTGAGCTTCGGATACTAAACGGAAATAATTGGCATTGCCGTCAAAACTCCAAGGTTGGCCAGATTTCAGAATATCGAGTTCCGACTCACGATCACGATACACCAGCTCATTAGCAAGCAAACCAGAGCTGTCCTTGTATGTTAATTCAATAACATCTGACCCTATCCAGTTTACATCTACAATGGTAACGAAGCCGTCTGGTAGTATACCTTTTACTACTGTGCCACGTGTGATTTTTTCAAGCTGAACCATTACTGCCCTCTCCAATTACATTAGAAGTGACTTCACTATTATCCAACCAGCAATCAATCACTACTTTACGAAACCGTCATTGTCTGCCGCATTTCTGGCCGGGTAGTCGGCCACCTTGGCCAGCTTGTAGGCAGTTGAAGGTGGTAGCCGCAAATAGGACGCTACTTCATAAAGCGTCAGAATTCCTTGATGCTTTTTACTCATTGAAGACCCTCTCCATATTACCGTCACATCGCAATACGTCGTAATTCACAACAAAACTTGTCTCATTTAAACTCAATTACTCATTAATGTCAAATATTTTTCTTCAGACTGATACAATACAGTCACGATGACAACCATTCACGAAATTTTCAATTAAAAGCCCCACAAGTCTTTGACTTGTGGGATTAAAGTAGTTACGGTAGAAAACGTTTTGGGGAAAAATATGGAAACGGCTGGCGCCGTGCTATTTTACATCGGAGTGGAGAGATTCGCTGCGCGGCTCTAGCTACGCTAGTGTCAAACTCACTTGGGTGTAGCTGCGCTGGCGCTTGCTCCACGTGAGTTCGAACCTCTCCACGGATATAAAAAAAACCCTGCAAGTCTTTGACTTGCAGGGTTTTAATCTTAAATCGGAGTGGAGAGATTCGAACTCACGACCCCTTGGTCCCAAACCAAGTGCTCTAGCCAAGCTGAGCTACACTCCGTTTCATACAAGTGAGGGATTTTACACAACTTCTTCTTGGAATGCAAGAAAGTTCAATGCGAATTATTATATTTTCTTAAAAAATGTGGCTTTTTACATAACTCCATTTATGGCAATCACTTACGCAACACGCTGGGTATTGACACTGAAAAAAACCAGCGTAGCCAGTTCGGTAAGAAGTTTCAAGCTAGGGAGATTTATATATAATCTCAAGCAAGTTAGCATGCAAGACGATATTAACAGTATTGTATCTCTGAGCATTGATAGTACCGTTCTACTGTCACAATAATTCGGATAGAATATGCAAATTATACATAGAAGTTAAGAAAGCAATATGGAATACCTCTTGGATTGGTTGTATAATTACGGGTTATTTATGCGGAAATCTATAACAAAAAGCTAAGCTGAAAGAAAATATGGAAGATAGCAAAAACTCGAAACTGCGTAGAAAACACTCAACTGTCTCGTCAATGGTTAATATGATAGAATGGATGGTGACGGCTTTAATTTTGGCTCTAACGTTTCGCGCATTTGTTGTTGAGGCATACAAGATACCAACCGGTTCTATGGCACCGACTCTAAGAGGCGACCATTTCGAAATCGCCTGCCCTGAATGTGGGTATGAATACGACCACGGTTTCCCAATGGGTCGGATTAGGCCAGCAAACCTTTACCATGTCAACACTGACCCTAAATGCCCTGACTGCGGCCATTACTGCCAAAGACCTATACTTCCAAAGTCTGGAGGGGATAGAATTCTTGTTTTTAAATGCGGCTACCACTTTAGCGATCCAAAGAGATGGGACGTGTTTGTATTTAAAAACCCTACAGAACCACGAATCAACTATATTAAACGCGTGATAGGACGACCGGGAGAAAAGGTTGAAATTGTTGATGGCGACATATTCATCAATGATAGGATAGCAAGAAAGCCTAAGAAGGTGCAAGATGAGCTTTGGATGGAGATTTACAACAATGACTTCCAACCAGTTAATGGAAAGGGAAACTTCAACTATCACGACTGGAAACAACCTTTCGTAAATCTAACCGATTCACATTGGAATCTAAAAACAGACAACAACAAAACGTTCACGCTTGATTCTGATAAAATAAATACAATCGAGTACGATACAAATATCGGAAACGATTTCCGAGCGACTTATGCATACAACTCAAGCCGCTGGAACAATAATATGCCTGTCTGTAGCGATATAAAGGTTGAGTATGAAGCGTCGATTGACTCTGAGAATTCTCTCTTTGGTGCTAAAATCGAAAAGTATGGCCGCGAGTACATCGCAACGGTCGACTCTGCAAAGAAAACAATTTCACTAAGCAAAGATGTCGACGGAAAGCTCACCGAACTCAAAAAGCTTGACATTGAGCAAATACCGCTCGGCAAAATAGTACAATTCAAATTTACCCTTGTCGACCATATGCTTGCTCTAGATTTTGGACCATATAAGGGCAAACTAAAATACGACCTTGGTGATAAACGCGGCGATCTTGGCAAAAAACAAGACTCTATTAAACCAGAGGTTAAGATATTTGGCTCTGGTAAGATAACTCTAAAACATATCTCTCTTTGGCGAGATATCTACTATATGTCGCATGATGTACGTGATGGTAGCATTGTTCGAGCTGGAGAATCAAATCCGTTCACCTTGGGTAAGGATGAGTTTTTTGCCTGCGGTGATAATAGCCCTGGAAGCGCAGATTCTAGACTGTGGAATTGCCGAGGGTTTGGCAATAATGGCGATAGCTTCCCAATTGGAGTGGTTCCTAGAAAGTATCTAGTTGGAAAAGCATTCTACGTTTATTGGCCAAGTGGTTACAAACTATCGCTAAACCCTAAATTCGCAAAAGGAATCCTAAAATTCCCACTAATACCAAACATCTCAAAGATGCGTCTAATCTATGGCGGTAAATAGAACAGAATTACAAATGATAAAACGGAATGGGCTCCCCTTGTGGTAGCCCATTTTTATATCAATATCTTTTTGCCTCTATGTTTTCCAATAAAATAAAGCCCTAGCCTTCACCCGCGCCTTTAGCGTCTTCTGCGTCCTTTTGCGTTAACCCTGTTAGAGTTTTAACTCTAATAGGGTGAAATCAGTTCTTCTACGATACGACATTAATCGGAGAGGAATTTATAAACGCCTTGATATTCTCTGCAGTGATAGAGATTAAACGCCCTCTTGCTGCGTCGGTTGCCCAGGCGATGTGCGGAGTGATGATGCAGTTATTCGCGTTAAGGAGAGGGTTGTCTTTTTTAGGCGGCTCGGTTGACAATACATCTACGCCGGCGCCGGCAATTTTCCCTGAATTTAAAGCTTCTGCTAGGTCTGCTTCGTCTATCAATGGCCCTCTACTCGTATTGATTAAAAAGCTGCTTGGCTTCATGAGCTTTAATAGCGACGAGTTTACCATCTTCTCATTATCGCTAGTTAGTGCGCAGTTTAAACTCACAACATCGCTTCTAGAGAAAAGCTCCTCAATTGCAACAAACTCAATCTCTGGGAATTTACTTCTATCAGCGGAGCGACTAAACGCAAGAACTCTCATTCCAAACGCCTGCGCCAACGCAGCGACAGCACTGCCAATTTTGCCCAAGCCCACTATTCCCATCGTTAGAGAGTCGAGTTCTATCTGTGGAGTATCCCAATAACAAAAGTTTTTATGCTCTGCCCATTTACCATTTTTGACAGTCTCGTTGTGGTAGCCAATATGATGCGTAAGCTCAAGCAGGTGCGCAAACACCAGCTGCGCTACCGATTTAGTGCTGTAGGCTGGAACGTTAGAAACGATTATATTCGCCCTGCGCGCAGCATCAAGGTCAATCACGTTATAGCCAGTAGCGGTAACGGAGATAAACTTTAGCTTTGGTAGTTGCGCGATAACCTCTTCATCGAACATAACTTTATTAGTTACGACAATATCAGCGTCTGCGCATCTAGCTATAGTCTCCTCTGGTTTGGTTTGTTGGTAAACTTTAGTCTCTGCAAGCTTTTCTATCTGAGCCCAGCTCAAATCGCCTGGATTTAGCATCTGACCATCAACTACGACTATCTTCATTTTTAAGCCCTTTACTTATTGTCTAATTTGAGTGAGTCTCTCAAAGATTTTAGTATAAAGATAAAGAGAGTCCAGCTTATTTTACGCAAAAAAAATCCCCTTGGTCTATAATATTAGCAAAAGAGACCAAGGGGACTTAGATAGAAGTCTTAAGGCACTTATTTTACTTTGCGTATTTACTGCAAATCTCGCGGTTGATTCTCACGCTACACCAGTCGTGGCCGCACATTGTACAATAATCAGCCTCGGATTGTGTCATCTTACTAGCCTTTCCAGCTTCATCGTGCATACGTTTTGCTGTGTATGGATCTAGGGCGAGAGAGATCTGGCTCTTCCAATCAAGATTTGCCCTTGCCTTGCTAATATCGAGGTCTCTTTGTGCTGCGTCGCCAAAACCTCTTGCAACATCCGCCGCATGGGCAGCGATTTTTGATGCGACAACACCCTCGCGCACATCGTCAGCGTTTGGCAAGCCAAGATGCTCTCTCGGTGTTACATAACACAAGAACGATGCACCATGGTAGGCTGCCATTGTTCCACCAATCGCCGAAGTGATATGGTCGTATCCTGGCGCAATATCTGTCACTAATGGACCAAGCACATAGAAAGGTGCACCATTGCATATCTCTTGCTGAAGCTCCATATTCTTCTGGATTTGATTGTAAGGAACATGCCCAGGGCCTTCAACCATAACCTGACAACCCTTTGCAATCGCACGCTCTGTTAGCTCGCCGAGAGTTCTAAGTTCCGCTATCTGCGCTTCGTCGGTTGCATCCGCTCCACAACCTGGGCGAAGCCCGTCACCGAGAGAGAAGGCGACATCATACTCGCGCATAATATCGCAAAGGTCATCGTATATATCGTACATCATATTTTGCTTATCATGATGCAACATCCATTTTGCTGTCAACGCGCCACCGCGGCTAACAATACCGCAAACTCTGCTACCTAGCAAATCAAGATGCTCTTTCAATAAACCTGCGTGGATAGTGAAGAAGTCTACGCCCTGCTTTGCCTGCTTCTCAATGATCTCAAGGATAAGCTTGGCTGTGATATCTTCAACATTTCTATCTTGGATTGCTTCGTAGATTGGAACAGTTCCAAACGGAACTTCGCATTCTTCAAGAAGCCTTTTTCTAATACCATCTAAATCGCCACCGGTGCTAAGGTCCATCATAGCGTCTGCACCGTATTTAATAGCGACCTTCATCTTATCAATTTCACCCTCAAGCGAAGAACGCACGCTGCTTAGCCCAATATTAGCATTAATCTTTACACTCACCGCACGACCAATAGCTTTTGGTTTTAGGTTCCAAGCGAGGTGCATTTTATTGGCAGGGATTACAAGCCGCCCCGCTGCGATTTCGTCGCGAATTATCTCTGCATCAATACCTTCTTCGCATGCAACATACTGCATAACCTCGGTAATATCACCAGCACGCGCTGATTCTAGTTGTGTTGCCATTGTTAACTCCTTTTTAGAGTATAAGCGAGTTTCAAGTATTCTCATACAAGACTCGCCAAGTTCAAAAAAAAAATCGCTCCCTTTTCATAAGGAGCGATTCAAATTGCAATTACTGCTAAAACAATCATCTCGCTTCCCTACGCATTAACTCTTATGAGTCTGATCAGGTTCTAAGGGTTATTTCTCAGGTCCAAAGACCACCCCTAGCGAATTTAAGGTCACATTCTATACTCTCTAAAGCAAAGCGTCAAATAAATACCAAAATTAAAGGGTTCACCATGAATAATGGAGAATGCAATTGGCTTCGGAATTGCAAGTAATATCTATTAAAACCTGTTAGTCTTTTCTAAAATGAGGCAAATCAGGCTCAATATGAACAATGATATTCATCGGTCTCTGAATGTGTGAGCGTAAATCATCTTCTAATCTATCTGAAATCTCGTGAGCCATAGTAACTGAAATTTCTGGGTCAACTAGAATATGCAAATCCAAAAACAAATCGCGTCCCACGCTCCTAGTGCGTAGTTTATGCCATTGCCTAACGTGCTTGTTAGATCTAATAACACTCTCAATTTCATTGATTATATCTTGGTCTACAGAGCAATCAGAAAACTCTCTGATGCAAGATTCAAGGACTTTCATTGATGCCAGAATCATCATCAATCCAACGGCTGAAGTTGCAAATCTATCACCATACTCAAATCCAAAACGAAGAGAAACTAAACCAACCAAAACAGCTACCGAGCTAAACGCATCAGACCTGTGGTGCCAAGCATTCGCGTACAATGCTGCGCTATGAGTTTTTTTGGCAACATCCCTTGTTTTTCTATAAAGCCATTCCTTAGAAATAATCGAGGCTATAGCCACCCACATAGCAATTGGCTTAACAATCTCAACTTCGTTGTGGACAATGGACAGAGCAGACTTTGTTATTACCGCGCAGCCAAGTAAAAACAGAACGATTGCTATAAACAAGCTAGCAAAAGTGTTATACCATTCGTGCCCATAGGGATGTTTGGGGTCTGGTTCTCTAGCAGATAATTTTGTGCCGAGAATAACAGCCACATCAGTTATTAAATCTGTGAAAGAATGTATTCCATCACTTAACAATGCCATTGAACCCGAAAAGAATCCAATTACAATCTTACCGATACCAAGCAGAATATTTACCAGTATTCCAATAAAGTTGATTTTTAGTATCAACTTCTCTTGGCTAGCTTTCAGATTACTCATATCAAAAATCTCAATCTAGCTAGCCAAAACGCTATCACAGATATCTCTCGCCTGTTGCATATATTTCTCAAGAGAATCAGGGTTGTCAGCCTCAGCGATAATACGCATAATTGGCTCAGTATTGCTACCTCTCAAATGAATCCAGCCGTCACTAAAATCAAAACGATACCCATCTCTGGTGTCAACAGAAGCATCTGTAAAGATTTCCTTTGCCTTTTCAAGAACAACAGCAATCTTATCTTTATCTACCCTTAGCTTATCTTTTTGCATTATGAATGTAGGAATATCTTCTACAATTTCCTCGAGGCTCTTACCATACTCGGCTATTAAATCAAGAACTAAAGCCATAGCAACTAGGCTATCACGCACAGGACCAACGCGCAGGTCAATGACACCGCCATTACCCTCTCCGCCAATTACACAGCCGTTTTCCACCATAGCACCAGCAACATTTGCCTCGCCAACAGGAGTTCTAATAACCTCACTATCATTCTCTTTTGCCAAAACATCAATCATACGAGATGTTGATAGATTTGCTGCGGCCTTGCCCTTGCTACGGCTAAATACGAGCTTTGCTGCAAGTGCAAGAGTAAACTCTTCTCCAATATAGTTGCCTTTAGAATCTACAATAGCAAGCCTATCTGCGTCTGGGTCTTGGGCAAAACCAATGTCTGCGCCAACTTCCTTGACCTTCTCGCAAAGTGTAACGAGATTTTCTTTGGTTGGTTCAGGAGTATGTGCAAAGATTCCTGTTTGCTCTAGATTCATCCCAACAACTTCACAGCCAAGCTGTTCTAGCATATCCTTGCCAATACGACCACCTGCCCCGTTCACACTATCCAAGACAACCTTGAGCTTTCTGTCTCTAATAGAAGCTACATTGCAAATCTTCTTGACCTTTTCAATATGGATAGAATCTGTTGTCGTATCAGTTTTAATATGACCACAATCAATACTAGCGGTTAAATCAAAATCTTTATCGAAGTAGGATTGTTTAATTTCGGCAGCAGTATCCAGAGGCGGCGCGATACCATCATCGAGCAGTAATTTTATGCCGTTGTATGGAATTGGATTGTGAGAGGCTGTAATCACAATTCCTCCCGCACAACCAAGCTCTCGAATCATAATACCAACACATGGAGTTGTAACGATGCCCAAGAGAACAACGTCTATACCGACTGCGCAAAGCCCAGAGGCAACAGCAGACTCAATCATCTCGCCAGATGGGCGAGAATCTCTACCGATACAGACTCTCAATCTTTCCGAGCTCTTTGACTTTCTCTTTATATAACTTCCAAACGCACTTGCATATTCAGAGGCAATCGATGGTGAAAGATTTTCTCCAATAATTCCGCGCATTCCACTGATACTTATGATTAACTCTTCTGCCATCAGATTAACTCCCTAAATTAGAACTTTCTAGAACGCTCTAAAACATCTCTCAACTTATCCACAACCTCAGTAACTTCATTCTCGTCTAGAGAGAGGATATCACGCAACGCCTCGCCGATATGCGGCAAGTATGTTTGAATATAACTACGTTTTGAAAGCTCTTGTTTAATTCTCTTTTGTCTTCTAACGTGCTGACCAAGTTTGCGACCGCATTCCTGAACAGCAAGTTTAATTTCTTTTATAATCTCTGGGTAATGCGCAATAGCTTCTTTACTCTCAGAGGTAAACGGAACCCACACGCTAGCAATGTGAACCATAAGAATCATTGGACCACTCGGTAGCGAGCCCCTGCTTTGGCTTATGCCATAATTCCGCCAATTCGTCTCTATAACCGCTTTGTGGATAGCTCCACCAGATTGTTGATAAAGCAAAGGTACACGGTTGGCAATACGCTTTAGTTGCATAAGAGGCTGTTTGTCGTCATCATCTTTCTTTTTCGCTTTTGGATCTTTAAATCCATAGGCTAGCGCAGCTTCAATTAGAAATGGATTACCGCGATACACTGACGGGCGCCTCGTACAGGTTGCGTAAAACTCGGCATCGACAACTCTGCGCAGCCCTTCTTCAAGTCTATCTTCTCCAATCGGACCAATGCAGTTCGTGCTTGGTGCCATAATTTTGGTCTCATTGATTGATTTATGCAATAATTCAATCTCTTGAAGTGTCGCCTTAGAAGGTTTCAATTGTAAGCTAAGATTTGCATTTTTAGTTATCTGTTTTGCAAGGTTGGTGCTAACTCTTGAAAAATCATCATGCAAAAATTGAGGAATTTTCTTTGCCTTGCTATCACGTGCCATCTTGAATAGCATTCCAAGTTCAACACCGTAAGGATGAGGTTTAATTTCAACAGGGATAAATGGAAGCTCACTATTTTGGCGTTTATACTCATGGCACATTCCATCCGGAGAGTAATAGATGATTGTAGCATGTGGATTTGCCATAGCAGTCTGTGTTAGATACTCATCGACGCTTTGCTTACCTTTTAAATATTTACCCTCAAGAGTTATAACAACTTGAGTGCCTGTAGGCAAATCAAAGTCACATTCAGCATCCATAATAATATCTGGTGTATTTTTCGATGTATCAATCTGAACATGACAATGGTACGCAGGCTTGTTCGGTGATGTACGTGAGATAACTTCAACTGGCTCACCCGTTGTAATCAGACCATACATACCAGCAGCACTAATTCCAATTCCCTGTTGGCCGCGGCTCATCTTTAGAGAGTGAAACTTACTTCCGTAAAGGAGCCTTGCAAAGATATTGGGAACCTGCTTCTTAACAATACCAGGGCCGTTATCTTTTATTGTTATCTTGTATTTACTATCTGTAAGCTGTTTGATTATGACTGTTATATCTGGCAGAATATGCGCCTCTTCACAGGCATCAAGCGCATTGTCTACCGCTTCTTTTACAGTAGTTAGCAGAGCCTTGCGTGGATTGTCAAAACCGAGAAGATGTCTGTTCTTTGCGAAAAACTCACTAATACTGATATCACGTTGCTTAGTGGCCATAGACTCTGCAGTTGCGCCACCTTTTTTCTTGGGCTTCTTTTTTGCTTTTGGTTTTGGTGCTACTTTGGTCTCTTCTGTATGTTCTTGGCTAACTTCTTCACCATCAAACGCAAAACCAAGCTGATTTTTGTCATCAACTTTTCTTACTGCCATACAACCAAACTCCCTTTTGGAAAGCGGTGCTACCTTTGCGAGGCAGCACCGTTTAAATTATTTCTTTATTTACTCAGATTGCAAAGATAGAGTTTATTAACAAAACCCAACTCTTTCAACTCAGCAATGGCATCGCTATCGAGAGTCTTGTCGAGATTGACAGCTAGTATTGCCGTTCCTTTGTCAGTGTTATGACCAACGCCCATAGTACCGATGTTAACCTCATGCTTACCACAAACACTACCGACAGAGCCAATAACACCAGGCTTATCATCATTGTATATTACCATAACTGGGCCAGCCGGAGCAAACTCAAGTAGGAAATCATCGATAGCTATAATACGCATTACATTTGGAGCATAAACTGTTCCAGTTATCTTGCGTGTAACTTTATCAGTTGTAACTGTCGCAGTAAAGCTTGATGAAACACCCTTTGCTGTGTCGTTCTTCGTTTCATCAATGCTAATTCCACGTTCTTTAGCAAGAACACCAACATTAACCATATTAACAGGAACGTCAAAACTTGGCTCAAGCAAACCAATCGAGAAGGCAGTAGTAACAGCAGAAACGTCTTTTGTTGCTATTGAACCACGATACTCAAGCTTAATATCTTGAATTCGCCCTTCAATAACACTGTTCATTATATTACCAATACGCTTGGCAAGGTCTGCATAAGAAACTATCTTTTGCGGCATAGAACTACCCATTGCTGGAGCGTTAAGAGCGTTTTGTATCGGGCCACCCTTAATTGCATCAGCCAAAATCTGTGCGGCTTCTACAGCAACCTCAATCTGCGCCTCTTGCGTACTAGCGCCAAGGTGAGGCGTTACAACACAATTCGGTGCAGTTGAGAATCCCGTATTTTTAGGAGGCTCTTCAGTAAACACATCTATCGCAGCACCACCAATCAGACCTTCTTCAAGAGCTTTGTAAAGCGCGTCTTCGTTAATGATGCCGCCGCGCGCACAGTTTATGAGACGGACAGTAGGCTTCATCATTTTAAACTGCTCAGTAGAAATCATATCTGTTGTCTGCTCATTCTTTGGAATATGCAGAGTGATGTAGTCAGCTACTGCATAAATATCCTCTGGAGTCTTTGCAACCTCAACACCTAAATCAATTGCGGTTTGTGGAACAGCAAAAGGATCGTAACCAACGATTTTCATGTTGAAACCAAGAGCCATCTTAACAACAGCCATGCCAATTCTACCAAGCCCTATAACTCCGAGAGTCTTAGAGTTGAGCTGATTTCCCATATATTTCTTACGGTCCCAAGCGCCTGCCTTCAAACTAGTACAGGCAGGGACAACGTTTCTACTAAGCGATAGCATCAGTGCCATAGTATGCTCCGCCGCGCTAAGCGTATTTCCACCGGGAGTATTCATAACCAAAACGCCCTTGCGTGTTGCGGCAGGAATATCAATATTATCTACGCCAACTCCAGCCCTTGCAATACCTTTTAGTTTGCCACTATTTTCAAGAACCTTTGCCGTAACCTGTGTAGCACTACGGATAATCAAACCGTCATACTCGCCGATTATTGAACAAAGTTCGTCTTCGCTAATACCAGTCTTAACTACCGGTTCAAAACCATCCATAGAAGCTATAAGATCTATACCTTCCTGTGCTAACTTATCAGTGATAAGTATTTTAAACATTTCATTCTCCATTCACAAAATCAATGTAATATAGCTACCCTATCGGTTACCATTGACCGATTGAGTGGTCAACCTTTTCTTCTAACACTTTGTAATGTATGCTTTGGCAATCATAGAGGTCTCGTACCACGCAATGGGCTGCTGCGGCTGAGAGCCTATCTGATATCTTATCCTCGCCTTTGGCGGCTTCAACATTAAGCTCAACATCACTACGCTTGCCCTCGGCAGGCCAAAGCTTAACTTGGTTTTTAACATCAAAAACAGACATACTAATGTCCAAAGAACCGGTATAATAACCTGCTGTAGGTAATTCGTAAAGACTATAATCAACAATCGTTACAACGATAACAACATCTGCTTTTAGCAATTTTCCTATCTGATATGCGCTCAATAGACCGTAATTGGGCACAGAATTTCTCAGCCTTGCAACATCCTTATATTTGACGATGTCCTTAACCTTTAGATGTTCTTTAAGCTGAGATGAAACTGCTTTGGTAATCTTGTAATGCAGGTTTGCAGTTGGGCTAACCTTACCAGGATATTCGACAACAACCGCATATTTAGACTTCTTAAAAGCAGACATATCTACCTTTGCGTATTCTACCTTGTGAACGCCATTGGGAGACGCCATAATTCCTATGAGTTGACAGCCACCAGCCCCAATTGTCAGCAACGTTAAAAATAATAAGGGTTTCCAGAATTTACATTTTTGCATATTCACTCCTACATCTTCGCCAGCGCCCTTGAGAGCGTAACCGCCCAACCGCCGAGCACAATAATAATTCCAATTAGAATAACGTATCTAATGGGTATAGCCAACAACCAGCAATATATAAATCTCAAATCCACACCCAAAATAATCAGAAATGAACACAGCCACGCAAAAACTAGCAATACACACATAAACGCTGCCGCTGGTTGCAAATAAAACGCCTGTGAGAAATTTCCGGCGACAAAACTACAGACAGAACGAGTCATACCGCAAGCTGGGCATGGAATATGATATCTCTGCTGAATTCCGCATATGCCAAACGTTCTTTGCGCATCTAAAATCCCATTATTGAAGCACCAAGCGACAAGAAAGAAACCGCTGATTGCTATCAAAATCACAATAGCAGCGTTCCTTTCATGTTCTCTACTACAATTACTCTTAATAGAAGATTTGCTTCTTTGGTTCATCAGAGATAAAATAGCATATTCATATTTACTGTCAAGCAATATTGAATAGCCCAATATCATATTGGAATAACTATAGAGAATATCTAAAGAGTTTGTTATGCAATTAAACAAGATAAAATTAACGCAAGTGCTTAATGTCGCACTAGAAGCGGCAAAAATAGCGGGCGATCGCGCGCTTTTGGCTATTGAGACTGTTGATATCTCCATAAAAAATGGCAATGAAATGGTTACTCAAATGGATCTTATTTGCCAAAAGTCGATTGTTGATTACATCAAGAAAAGCTTCCCGAACGACGGCATAATAGGCGAAGAGGGAGACAATGGTAACACTCTAAAGCAAAACCCAAAAAATGGCTCAGATATTTGGTGGGTGATAGATCCAATAGATGGAACAAACAACTACGCGCATAAGATAATGGACTTCACCGTCAGTATTGCTGCAATGAGCGGCGGCGAACCAGTGGTTGGCGTTATATATGCCCCAGCAACCAATCTTGCATTCACGGCCATAAAAGGAGATAGAGCAAGATTAAACTCAAAGCCAATCACTGTTAGCAATGAAGGGCTAACTAAGTTTTCTCATATCGCTGTTGGCAGCCATTTTCCTAAAGATTACCAAGCCAATATAATCAAACTCTTAGAGAAGGTTAAATTCAGGAATTTCGGTTCTACCGCACTTCACTTAGCATACGTTGCGGGCGGATCCTTAATTTGTAGCCTAAGCAATCAAGCGAAACTCTGGGATATTGCCGCAGGTGCAGTTCTAATAGAAACCGCTGGAGGGAAGGTTACAGATTGGCAGGGAAATCCAATTTTTCCAATAGAGATGGCAAGTTGCAATAAAGAGAATTACCGCATAATCGCATCTAATAAAATAACACATTCAGAAATACGTAACCTGCTAAGGAAATAGCGAAAATATTATGGCACATGAAAATCAAGAAATCTACGAACTTTTAGTTGAATGCAGTGAAAGCAAAAACGCCCAACGCTGGAATGTATATCGCAAAGAAAACCCCAATATCCTAATCAACTTGAGCGAAAGAAATCTCGCAAAGATGCAGTTTAGAGAATTCAACCTCTCCAACATCAATTTTGAAGGCTGTGATATGCGCAATGCAAAACTCCAAAAAGCTAACCTAAACGGCGCAAACCTTACAAATGTCAATCTATCCAACGCCAATATCAAAGGTGCAGACCTTAGAAATTCAAATAAAACAGATACCAATTTCCAAATGGTAAAACTAAATCAAAGCACAAAGATGAAATAATTCAATTACGAATAAATAAAACAATTTATCCTAATCCGTTTCGTTTATATCGTACGTGTCTCTTGCGTTAAGACAATTGCAGCTGCTTAGTTATAAATCGCAATCATTCGGGTCTGCGTATCCGCATGATAGCCATTCGGCTGCAAGTACTGCAAAGTCATCCATGTTAACCTTACAATCGCCATTAACATCCATTCGTGGCGGGTTCACACAAACTGGACTCGGCTGTGGTGGTTCGTTAGGGTCTGGACCTAACGAGAGAGCCATACTTGCAAACTCACTTCCGCCATAGGCTCCGATGTTTATCCTACCTCCATTTGGATTTGGCTCACTGAGAATACCATATTCAGGGTCTCCAGCATCAACGCATCGACTAGTAATCAAATCAGTCTCCCAGCTATCAAGAACTTCATTCCAGCGACCATATTCGCTTTGCAAGTGATAATCACCGCTTATCCATGATTCGCCATCCCTAGAGCCTAGCATTGCAAAATGTGGATCACCATAGATATCGCCAACTTTCCCATAATTATTATAGAAACTACCACCATCGTTAAGCCAAAAACAGTTATAGCTATTATCACTTGCGCCATAAACACCTTTGCCGTGATTGTAAGCAAGAATATTATTCTTAACTACCCCGCTACAGTTTGCTACGGCATTGCCAGAATTCTCAACAATCGTGTTATTGATTAGTGCAGTACAACTATCAACACCATCTCCTCCATTGGCGGCTATAAGATTGTTAGTAAGATCACCATTAAAAGAAACTACTCCCTTACCAAGATTAGCTGTGATTGTATTTGTTTTTATTGAACCCGAACCACCGCTGATTCCATCGCCAAGATTCTCTGAGATTTTATTTCTTTCGATTATCGCATCGCATGATGAAAGTCCCGTTGAATTTCGAGAAATCTCATTCTCATAGACCAACCCCGTGCATAAACGCAGGCCATTGCCTGTATTGTTTATGATTGTATTATTTCTGATATCACTATTGCATTGATAAAGTCCATCGCCGCTATTGTTTTTAATAGTATTACCTACGACGTATGCTTCACAATTTTCTATGGCATTGTGAGTGCAACTTCCAATTGTATTATTCTCGATTATTCCACCAACTCCAGTTATGGCATTATCATTGTTGAGAAATATATTTGACTTAATCAGTGGAAAAGCAGAAAAAGCTCCTTTAATTGCATTAGGAAAATAACGGAAAGTATTCCCAGTAATCGTTGGGCCACTTGCATAGCATACCACAGCATAGCTCGAACTATTTGTAGCAAAATCAGGACTGTTGACACCGAATATAGCATAGACATCCCAATTACCACTTCTATTATCACCGCAAACAACGATATCGCCATAAACACTTGGAGAGTATTGATAGAAACTATTATCACATATTGCAAATTCTTCGCCGTTTGATATGTGGTAGCCATAGATGTCGTAATTGCCGTTTCTTCTATCGCGCCAAACAACGACATCACCCGAAACACTTGGAGAATCCTGAGAGTAACTATTATTACAGATTACAAATTCTTCGCCTGTTGATATTTGATAGCCATAGATGTCGTTATTGCCGCTTCTATTATCGACCCAAACAACGATATCGCCCGAAACGCTTGGAGAGGATTGAGAAGAGCTATTATCACAGACTACAAATTCCTCACCAGTTGATATGCGATAGCCATAGATATCATTATTGCCACCTCTATTGTCACGCCAAACAACAATATCTCCCGACACACTTGGAGAGGATTGATCGGAATTGCTATCACAGACTACAAACTCCTCACCAGTTGATATGCGATAGCCATAGATGTCATTATTGCCACTTCTATTATCACGCCAAACGACAATGTCATCTGAAACGCTTGGATAGTATTGCTCAAAACTGTTGTCACAAATTGGCCATGTGAAACTCCCACTAGTAGCAAGCGTAAAGCCTGTAAGGATTGATTCTGAGTCTTCCGAGAAATCAAAAGTAACAGTGCCTTTAATTATCGTTTCTTCAACAATATCAGGGTCCTTAGGGTCTAGGCTTGTCAATGTGATAGCTCTGCTGTTAAAATGCACATCCTCAATATACGTACCTGGAAAGACCTCAACTGTATCTCCATCCCAAGAATAATCAATCGCTTCTTGAATTGTAGTGAAATCTCCGCTGCCATCTCTTGCAACTGTAATTGTTTGAGCAAACAAGCCAGATGATAGTACTGCCAAAATTATAACGCAGGTAAATAAATGCTTTCTCATCTTCCACCCCATAGAATTCTTATGATTGCATTTTACATATGCAGAACTCGATACACATCACTTAGTCCCATAATACCAGATTCAAAGCAGAAAACAAGTAATCTCTACAGGACACCTTTAGCTCCTCACCTTTTTAACTGCTTTAAAGCAAGAAAGTTAAAGTCTCAAGCGTTAATTGACACCCATACAAACTATAAACTCTATCGTACTCGTCATTTTCTTTATTCTCTTGATCGTAAAAAAAACACTATGCAACCTCTGAGTACAACAATTCAACCATCAATTGAAATTACCGTCTTAACTTAAATACAATCAAAGACAATGTTGATAATAGGACGATATACGATATGATGCGGCTTAGAGTAGCCTAAACAATTAGCAATTTTCTTAAAAGTGGAGTTATATTATGAGTAGTAAAGTAGAACATCTTGATCTTGATTGTAAGTACAAGATTGCAGACATAGGACTTGCCGAGTTTGGCACAAAAGAAATGAGGCTCTCTGAAAATGAGATGCCGGGTTTGATGGCGGTTCAGGCTAAATATGGACACAGCAAACCACTCAAAGGGCTCAAGATTATGGGTTCGCTTCATATGACAATCCAGACAGCGATGCTCATACAAACTCTAGATAAACTCGGAGCTGATTTGCGTTGGGCGTCGTGCAATATTTTCTCAACACAAGACCACGCAGCAGCGGCGGTTGTCAAAGATTTGAAGATTCCAGTTTTTGCGTGGAAAGGCGAGAGCCTCGAAGAATATTGGTGGTGCACCGAACAGGCCCTAACTTGGCCAGATGGAAGCGGCCCTGATTTGATTGTTGATGATGGTGGCGATGCGACTCTCTTTGTTATCACAGGTGCAAAGGCCGAAAAAGACCCTTCAATTCTAGATGAAGAGACAGACAACCAAGAATACAAAATAGTTCTAGCAAGATTAAAAGAGGCCCTAAAAAGAAGTAACAATCACTTCTCGACTATCGCCGAAAATCTCAAAGGTGTATCTGAAGAGACTACAACCGGCGTGCACAGACTCTATCAGCTTGCCCGCAATAACGAGCTGCCATTCCCTGCAATAAACGTAAATGATTCTGTAACAAAATCTAAATTTGACAACCTATATGGTTGCCGTGAATCGCTTGCCGATGGAATTAAGAGAGCTACTGATATAATGATTTCAGGCAAGACTGTTGTGGTTGCTGGTTATGGCGATGTCGGTAAGGGCTGCGCTCAAAGTATGAGAGGTCTTGGTGCAAGAGTTCTCATCACCGAGATAGACCCTATCTGCGCATTACAAGCAGTGATGGAAGGTTATCAAGTCACAACTATGGATGAGGCTGCTCCTATGGGCGACATCTTCGTAACAACTACCGGTTGCTGCGATGTTGTTTGTGGACGCCATATGGAAATGATGAAAGATGAGGCTATCGTTTGTAATATTGGCCACTTTGACTCTGAGATTGAGATGAGCTACCTTGAAAACTCTCCAGAATGCTCGGTTGTAAATATCAAACCTCAAGTAGACCTTTGGACTCTTAAAAGCGGCAGGAAGATAATCGTTCTAGCTCAAGGTCGCTTAGTAAACCTTGGCTGCGCGACAGGACACCCAAGCTTTGTAATGAGCTCAAGCTTTGCAAACCAATGCCTAGCCCAGATCATGCTAGCCAAAGAAAAACTAGAGAACAAAGTTTATACACTTCCAAAGAAACTAGACGAAGAGGTTGCAATGATGCACCTTGGAAGATTTGATGCTAAGCTTACAACTCTAAGCGATAAACAAGCCGAGTATCTTGGAATAGACAAAGCTGGCCCATACAAACCAGAGCATTACAGATATTAAAAATAAAGGGGTGGAACTTATAATTCCACCCCAATTTTTTTGCCTGTCGAATAAAACAAACAAACAAGATAAGAGAATTTTATGGTGCCCTTATATATCAGATTTCGGTTTGGGTAGCTCCAGCGAGCTCATCAAAATTGTCAAGAGATGATGTTGATCCGCTCATTATATTTTTAGACCATGCTACAATATTAGGGCTGTTATGCTCAATGTAGCGTTTTGCAATGATTGCCTTGCGTTGTTTCATGCTAACTTTCTCGCCATTAGCCGAATCAACTTGCATATCATATTTACTGCTAGCCTGTGAGGCAAAGAGATAGCCAACAATTATCTTAGCCGCCATATCAACAAGCTTTGCGCCGTGGAGATCCATATACTTAACGCCTTGGTCTTTAACAAAAGCCGCTGTCTCCGAGAGAACTTGAGCGTCTTTAGCCAAGATATCTAAGAGCCCTTTTAGCTCTGGTGCAAAATCACGGCTAGCTAATTCTTCAATATATTTTTCTGCAGTGCCATTGCTAACGCCTCTAACCGCCGCAACAACTTGAAGCTGGCTTGTACCTTCATAAATGCTAGTTACCCTTGCATCACGATATAGACGCTCAGCAGGATAATCACGCATAAATCCACTACCGCCAAGTACTTGAATACTATCATATGTTACCCTATTGCTCATCTCGCTAGAGAAATATTTACTCATAGGTGTAAGCATAGCAGCGTAGCGTTTAATCATACGCTGTTTTTTCTTTGTTTCTTTCTTAAGCTCTTTGCTTGCCTCTGGGTTATTAAGAATCTTTTCGTTACCAACCTCATGGTCTACAACTCTACAGGTTTCGTAAAGCAGAGCTCTGCATTCTTCGATAGCAATCTTCATATCTATTAGCATATCACGTACGGCAGGTATCTGATCAATCGGAGCGCCAAACTGCTCACGAGTAGAAGCGTAGTCACGGGCAACCCTATACGCCCCTTCTGCAATACCGACTGATTGAGAAGCAATGCCAATACGTGCACCATTCATAAGTGCCATTACATATGTCACAAGCCCGCGTTGTCTCTCACCAACAATTTTACATGGTGTATTATCGTAGAAAACTTCACAGGTTGGAGAAGCATGTATGCCTAGTTTGTCTTCGATACGTCTTATCTTTAGAGATGGTCCACTATCACAAACGAATAGGCTAAGCCCAAGACCACCACTACGGTCAGTCTCACTCTTTGCAAGGACAAGATGAACCTCACCGCAGCCATTAGTGATAAAACGTTTAACTCCGTTTAGATACCAATTGCCCTGTGCATCCTGAAATGCCTTGACCTTAACACTCTGCAAGTCACTACCGGCTTCTGGTTCGGTTAGAACCATGGCGCCAGTTTTCTTTCCCTTTGCCAAATCGAAGAGATACTCATCTTTAATCTCTTCACTAGCAAATGCGTTTAGAGTTTCGCCAATACCTTGCAGACCAAATATATTCATCAAAGCTGCATCGCCACGGCTAATCATTTCGTTAGCAACAGCAAGCATCAAGCCTGGAAAATTGAGACCACCGTATTTATGCGGCAACGTCATCCCCATCACTTCTGCTTTGGCAAGTTTTTCAATAATTTCATACATCCCATCAGGACGCAGGACCTCACCTTTAGAGGTTAGCCTATTACCCTGCCGGTCCATAGCTTCGCTGCGCGGTGCAACGAAGTCTCCGCATAGCGAGCCAAGCGAATCAAGCACTAGAAAATAATTTTCTATCGCCTCGTCAGCATCTTTGGGTGCATAATCACAGCTTTTTACTGCATCATAGTTGCCTTCCATAAGATCTGCGAGTGTAGCTAAATCCATACTCTTGAGCAGAAACTGAATATCATCATTATCTGTAAAAAAGTTTGCCATACCTTTATCCATTCCTTGTCAACGGTTTAATCTAAGCGGCTTATTAGCACTTGGCCTTTATTGCTTTAATCATCATTGGAATAACCTCATTGAAATCACCAACGATTTTGTAATGGGCAACATCGAAAATTGCAGCGTCTGGATCTGTATTGATTGCGATAATCTTCTTACTATCCCACATGCCAGTCTGGTGTTGGAGTGCGCCGCTTATACCTGCTGCAATATAGAGACTTGGTCTCACAGTAACCCCAGTTGCTCCAATCATATGTTCTTCACTAATATAGCCAAGATCTACTGCAGGTCTTGTCGCACCGACAACACCGCCAAGTGCGTTTGCAAGATCCCAAAGTAACTTAAAATTCTCTTTACTGCCAATACCAGCACCGCCAGCAACAACAACATCACTACCTTTTAAGTCTACAGTCTTCTCTGTAACTAGCTCATCAAGAATCTCAACAACAAGATCTTCCTTGCTCAGATTAACTGTGTGTTTTATAGTCTCACCTTTTCTATTGCGGTCAAGCTCAGGCATCTTCATAACACCCTCGCGAACCGTCGCCATCTGAGGCCACTTATCAAAGTTGATAATAGTAGCAATAACATTACCACCAAATGCTGGACAAATCTGCAAGAGAATATCATCGTAAGTTTTGCCAGTTACGCTGTCTTTGTGAGATCCAATCTGCAAGTCTGTACAATCAGCAGAAAGCCCTGCGCCAAGCCTTGCAGCAACTCTAGGGGCAAGGTCGCGACCAACCGATGTTGCACCAAATAATATTATAGAAGGGTTGTATTCGTTTGCTATATCGCAAAGAACCTTTGAGTACGAGCTAACCTGATAATGGGCAAGAAGTGGATCTTGACACATATAAACCTTATCACCACCGCAGCAAATCAAACGCTCATCAAGACCGGCAATTTCGCTCCCAAGAACAACCGCGCCAACCTGAACGCCAAGTTCGTCTGCAAGCTCTCTAGCCTTACCGACAAGCTCAAGCGAGGTGTCTTCAACTTTAGAGCCCAGAGATTCTACAAAAACCCAGACATCGCCCTTTTTATTAACATCAACCATATTAAATCCTTTTAAACACGCTGTATGCGTAATGATCAATCTCTAGTTAATCGAATGGTCTTCTATAAGCTCTTTGACCATTGCCGAGATACCCTCTTGCGTTGGAGAAATTTCTTTAACCTCTTTAGCTTCGAGAATAACCTTTTGTGTCCTATTGATTTTTGTAGGAGATCCATTAAATCCAATACGGCTAAGATCAACACCAATCTGATCCAAATCGTATTGTTCTATTAGAAGGTTCTTCTCCCTTAATTCGTTTACATCACCATCATAGTTAGCCGAAGTTGTAGCATTCTTATACTTCATGAGTCTAGTTGCTGCTCCAACACGAGGCTCATTAGCTTGGTCTGTAACGCTCAATAAACAAGGCAAAGGAGCTTTGGCATCTTGCCAGCCATTATCTAAAACTCTCCTTACCGTGATTGAGTTTTTATCGACATCTTTAAGCTCACCAACGCATGTTAGCTGCGCAGCATCTATAAACTCAGCAATTTGCGGCCCAACCTGTGCGGTTTCCCCGTCAATTGAATGACGACCACAAAGAACAATATCAGCTCCAACCTTCTTGATTGCGCAGCTAAGTATATGACTTGTCGCAAGAGTGTCACTACCAGCGCATCGACGGTCTGTAACTAGAATAGCATCATCTGCTCCGCGATAGAGAGCTTCACGCAAAACCTGCGCAGCCTCAGGCAATCCCATAGAAATAGCCGTTACCGTTGCTCCAAATTTTTCTTTAATCTCCAAGGCAACCTCCAACGCATGGAGATCGTCAGGGTTAGGTATTGAAGCTAGCTTGCTACGATTTACAGTACCATCCTCATTCATAGCATCGCCAGTAATAGCCCTAGTATCAGGAACCTGTTTAATCAAAACTACGCACTTATAAGACACTAATGCCTCCTTGTTTAGCTAGAAACACAATATTTATCCATAATCTCGCCTAGTTTAGCTTTTTTACGTTTTAAGTCAATAAAAAAGCCTTATCTATCAAATTGAAATCCCAGCAATGAACAAAAGCATTCCACCACGAAGAACATGGAGGACATAAAAAAGGCACAATAAAGTCCACAATGCATATAGGTATTAAATAACGCTTGGGACTTAAAATCCCATATAGCGAAAATTTAGTCTTCTGCATAAAAAAAGCTAACCTACGCATAGGATAGAATGCGTAAGTTAGCTTTAAATTAATGATTAGGAATTAATCTATGCAATTTAGTCGCATTCAGGTGCAGAGCAGCTTAGCCAGTTTGTTGCTAGGATTGCTACATCTTCAAGGTTTACATAACAATCTTGATTCGCATCGCCAGCTGGGTATGGGTGGTCTAGATCGCCACATCTTGGCTCTGGTGAATCAACCGAGAATGAATACTGCCCCAAGGCATCGTAGAGCTTGACGTATATCACTCCAGCCGAAAGGTTCACAGTAAAGCTGGTTGTATCATCACTCCATACATATGAATGTTTAACTTCATTAAGAACTCCAAACTCATCCTCCCAATAAATTGTCATACTCTTGTAGCCTTTATTAAGCTCGCCTGTGAGCGAAAATCCATACTCGCCATCTTGGGCTGCCACGAATGTAAACCAGTCCTCATCACTATGTAATGAAGAGAGATACTGAATCTCTCCATCAATCACAGTATTGTCTTTTGGAATATCAATCGCCGTAGCCGACGTATTTGGATAATCATCGCTCTGCAATCCAAGGTCCACAACTTCTAGAGTGTAGTAAGAGCCAAGATACGCAGGGTCAACACTGACAAGAATTTTATACGACTCACCAAACCAGCTTGTAACTGTAGCTGTTTTTGACCAATCCAGAAGATAGCCGCAATCTTGAGAGTATATTCTGAAAGATGCATTCGTATTATCGCTGTTTGTCAATCTTATCTCGTACTTGTGCAGTGGAAGCGTATTAAACTCAAACCAATCAGGCTCAATGCTTCCATCCGGATTGTGAATCAAGGTTGCTTCGATTGGCGCAGCGTCTACAGCGATTGGAGTAGCGGTTGCGCAGTCATTAGAATAACTGTCTGGAGCATAGTTGCCAAGATTTTCAATACTGTAAGAATAATCTCCGTTGGCGTTATAGAGCTTGAGATAAACATCATCGCCACTCTCTATGAAAAATGTTTTCTGGTCTGTTGCGTTGCTCCATACGTAAGAAGATAGAGTTTTGTGCAGATTGTCAAACTGATCCATCTGGTAAATATCCATAGATTTGTACCCTGCATCAAGCTGGCCTGTCAGAGTCACTCTATAGAGAGTTTGCGGTGTTGGTGTGAATGTAAACCAATCCTCGTCGCTTTGATATGTTGAGCTAAAATCAACTCTACCAGAAATAATACCGCCATCTGGGAGAATTGGATCGGCTGTATCTACGACATTGGAATAATCATCGTTTTGAAGCCCAAGGTCTACAACTCTAATCGTGTAGTAAGTGCCAATGTATGATGGATCTCCACTGACAAGAATCTTATACGACTCTCCAAACCAGCTTGTAACTGTAACAGTTTTTGACCAATCCAGAATTTGCTCGCAATTATCGTCATACACTCTGAAATTAACATTCGTGTTGTCACTACTAGTGATTGTAATTTGATACATATGTAAGGCAGTCGTACTAAATCCAAACCAATCACTCTCTAAACTATCATCTGGGTTGTGATTTAAGGTTGCTTCGATTGGCGCTGCATCTACAACGATCGGGCTAGCGGTTGCACAGTCATCAGAATAGCTATCAGGAGGATACTGTGCAATTGTATCGATATGGAATGAATAGTTACCAGCGGCATTATAGAGTTTGATATATATATCGTCCGTACTTTCTACGAAGAAGGTTTGGACTGCTGTTGCGTCGCTCCATACATAAGTGCTGATAGTTTGGTTCAAATCATCAAACTCGTCCACCTGATAAATATTCAAGGACTTATACCCCATATTTTTCTGACCCGTTAGAGTAACACGGTAGAGTGTGTTTGGCGCTGGTGTAAACACAAACCAATCCTCATCATTGCTGTCAATATATCCTTGATATACTGTGGAGTCAGCAGCAATAGAAAATGCGTTATCAGATGTATCCCCATAATCTGGAGACTCTGCCATAGCTAATGACACTGTTAGTGTCACTAGCAGAATTGTGAAAAAACTTTTAGATTTCATATTTTATCTTCCTCTCAAATTAAAATATACACACCTATTTTTTATTGTAATCATCCGTTATTTTACGCTATTGCAGGCTCTTATCATGAAAATTTTCTAATCTGGCTAAAAATAGAACACGCACATAACTCAACATATCATCTCCAGATACATTTTAATC